>NZ_BTCK01000010.1:0-145159 GCF_033239625.1 Paenibacillus sp. CCS19 | reverse complement strand
AAACTGACAGTTTCGCTCGTTGTTCAGTTTTCAAAGAACAATTTCGACAACTTTTACATCTTATCAGATGTTAATCAGTGTGTCAATTTTTATTTTGTTTCTTCGCTGCCGTTCAGCGGCGACTTAGATAATATATCATAGACTGACATCCCAATGCAACACCTTTTTTCATTAATTTCAATATAGTTGTTTATTATAATCAGGCGTTAAAAAACCGCCTTCCTCCAACAGGATAGGCGGTTTACATCTTACAACGTTTAGTTTGATACAACCTCTTGAATATAGAGATGACGTTCGGTCGATAGGTTAACAATCGATCCGGCAACGGACACCCACGGCCTTGTTGGCTGGCTCCGGTCCGAGAACACAATCTCACCTGTACGACCATCGCTAAGTTTGACAACCGTTCCGTTATGGAACTGCGTTGCCCTCTCTATGAATACACGAACGTATGCAGGCTCAAGCTTACCGAAAGCATTCTTCTGAATCTCTTCTAGAACCATGTACGGAGAAGCAGCCTTCTGATAAACCTTATTGAGTGTCATCGCGTGGAATGTATCTGCGATGGCAACAATCTTGGCGTACGGGTGAATCTTGTCCGCTTTGATCCCTAATGGATAACCGCTGCCGTCCTCACGCTCATGATGCTGCAGCGATGCCAGCTTTACTCCCTCATTAAGGGCTGCGATCGGCTTCAGAAGCTGGTACCCGTTCACCGTATGACGGCGCACCTCTTCCCGCTCCTCACTCGTCAGCGCAGTTGGCTTAAACAGAATGGCGCGGTCAACTTTCGTGTTGCCGATGTCATGAAGCAGACCCGCCAATGCAATCTGAACCCAGTCCTTCGAGGTAAACCCGTTCCATCTTGCAAGCAAGTAGGATGTGAGACCGGTAAGCAGACTATTGTGGTACCAATAGTCGTCTTCCTTCAGCCCCGAAGGAACAAAGGTAAGGATGTTATATTCACCAGTCAAGCCGATAAGTTTCTCCATCTGCTGACGAATCTCAAGAATCGGCAGCGCCTGACCGGATAATGCATGATTGAAAGTTCGTCTAACGAGCTGAAAAGTAACCTCGTATTCCGCCTGAAAACTCGAAACTACTGGTTTCTCTTCTTCTGTCTCGCTCTTCTCTTTCTTGACAGAGCCAGCAGCCTTGTTGTCTGTCTTATCGGCCACTTCCACATCAACGGTTCTTACTTGAAAGGCCTGTAATATATCGAGTTCTCTCGAGGTAACGACGACACCTTTGTGGAACAGGGTGTTGCCTAGCGGTGTCTGCACATCCTGCAGCAGCTTATCGCCTGGCTTCAGTCTTGATAACAATACATTTGCCATTGCCTTTCTCTCCTGTTCCGAGGTTTGTCGAGCTCTATTCGGTTTCTTGCTCTCCGCCTTCTTCTTCCTCGTGCTCTTCTTCACTACGGGCTACTCGCGTAACCGTCGCAACGGCATCCTCGTCACGAATATGAATGAGCTTAACGCCTTGCGTGTTGCGGCCCATCGACGAAATACCATCCATGCTCGTGCGGATCATCGTACCCGATTCCGTCATGATCATGAGATCCTCGTCGTTCTCAACAACCTTCAGTCCAACAATCGATCCGTTCTTATCGGTAACGTTGAGCGTCTTAATCCCTTTACCGCCACGGCTCTGGCTGCGATATTCGCTCATTGGCGTACGTTTGCCGTAGCCCTTCGACGTTACGATCAGAACGTCATTCTCGCTCTGTACAATGTCCATGTCGATGACTTTATCGTCGTCATCAAGCTGAATGCCTTTAACGCCTGTTGCGGAACGTCCCATCGAACGAACGTCCTGCTCTGGGAAGCGAATCGACATACCTTGGCTTGTACCCATGATGATCTCCTGGTTGCCATCCGTCAGCTTCACGCCGATCAACTCGTCATCCTCTCGGAGCGAGATCGCGATCAGGCCGACCTTACGAATGTTGGAGTAATCATCAAGCGGAGTTTTCTTCACGACGCCTTGGCGAGTTGCGAAGAACAGGTAGTTGTCATTATCGAACGATTCAACCGGAATAACCGCGTTGACGACCTCGCCCTGTTCGATCTGAATCAGGTTGATAATCGGTGTACCGCGTGCAGTACGGCTGAGATCTGGAATTTCGTATGCTTTCAACCGGTAGACCTTACCCTTATCCGTAAAGAAGAGCAGGTAGTGGTGCGTGTTCGATACGAATAGATGTTCAACGAAATCGTCATCCTTCGTATCCATACCGATAACACCTTTGCCGCCCCTTCTCTGGCTGCGGTACGTCGTAACCGGCAGACGTTTAACATAACCCGAATGGGTGATCGAGATAATAACGTCCTCGCGTGGAATAAGATCCTCGTCGAGAATTTCGTCTTCCCCAATCGTAATTTCCGTTCGGCGTTCATCGCCAAACTTGTCTCTGATCTCATTAAGCTCGGTGCTAATAATATCGAGTACGAGCTGCTCGTCAGCGAGAATCGCCTTGTACTCAGCGATCTTAGCCAGGAGCTCGTTATATTCAGCCTCAATCTTATCGCGTTCCAAACCTGTGAGACGCTGCAGGCGCATATCCAGAATAGCTTGCGCTTGCTCTAGGCTCAGGCCAAACCGTGCAATCAAGCCTTCACGTGCCTCATCCGTTGTACGCGACCCACGGATAAGCGCAATGACCTCATCCAGGTTATCGAGCGCAATGCGCAAACCTTCGAGAATATGTGCGCGAGCTTCCGCCTTCTTCAGGTCGTATTCCGTACGGCGACGAATGATCTCGATCTGGTGCTGCAGGTAGTAGTACAAAATGTCTTTGATATTAAGCACCCTTGGCTCGCCGTTAACGAGAGCAAGCATGTTAATACCGAAAGTCGATTGCAGCTGTGTCTGTTTGTACAGGTTGTTCAATACGACCGATGGCGTTACGTCACGGCGAAGCTCGATGACGATGCGCATACCGTTGCGGTCGGACTCATCGCGCAGGTCCGTGATACCTTCAACCTTCTTCTCGCGGACGAGCTCTGCAATTTTCTCGACCAGACGTGCTTTATTTACTTGGTACGGCAGTTCATGCACGATAATGCGAGCCTTGCCGCCGTTCTCTTCGATCGTTGCTTTGGCGCGCATCGTAACCGATCCGCGTCCCGTCGTATAAGCTTGACGGATGCCCGCTTGTCCCATTACATAGCCGTACGTCGGGAAGTCAGGGCCCTTAATATAGTTCATAAGCTCAGTCGATGTGATCTCGGGATTAACGATCATCGCCTGAATACCATCGATAACTTCACCCAGATTGTGCGGCGGAATATTCGTTGCCATGCCTACTGCGATACCCGTAACACCGTTCACGAGCAAGTTCGGGAAACGAGATGGCAGAACCGCTGGTTCATGTTCTTCGCCATCATAGTTAGGCACGAAGTCAACTGTTTCTTTATTCAGGTCACGAAGCAGTTCCATCGCGATTTTCGAAAGTCTGGCTTCTGTATAACGCATTGCCGCTGCCATATCGCCGTCTACCGAACCGAAGTTACCATGACCGTCGATAAGCATATAACGCATCGAGAAATCCTGTGCCATGCGAACCATCGTGTCGTATACAGCCGAGTCACCGTGCGGGTGATACTTACCGATAACTTCACCGACGATCCTAGCCGACTTCTTGTACGGCTTATCTGGTGACATACCAAGTTCGGACATCGCGAAAAGAATCCGTCGATGTACAGGCTTCAGTCCGTCTCGTACATCCGGGAGCGCACGGCTTACGATGATGCTCATCGCATATTCCATGAACGAATCGCGCATCTCGGTGCCGATATCACGATCCCTTATTTGTGAGCGTTGTTCTTCCGACATTGTTACCCTCCTGACATCTTTTGCAAAACGAATGATTATAGCGCTGCTGCCCCAGCATTCGTCATGTAAGAATCAGCTCTTAGAGTCTGATAAATCCGCATACTCTTGTTAATCTATTTGTTTCACAAAGCCGTTCAGCTTAAACCTGACGAATAAGAACATCCCTTAAGGTGAAACTGCTCTACTCTTGGATTGGAAAACAGGCTTCTCGTTCAGCCAAAAACAGTTAGCCGCCCTTCGCTTCCAGCTCCGGTTCACCATATGCTGATAAGGAATGCACACTCATTTTCATCTATAGGCACACCTCTCTATTATAACATCGATTTCCACCTCTGTCTTGTTTCGTTGTCGAATGGTCGGGATAGATTTTGTGGCGAAAGGCGGGATAGATGATTGGCTATTCAGCGCGTACACAGCAAATGGGCCAAAACAGCGGTATTGCTCACTTCCGAATTGCTGCGTCCATATATACCCGAAACATCGCCGTTTCGGCGGGAAACCGTACGGTTAATGCTCGATCAATATGGCATGATCTACCTCAAACCTGATCGGGGTACGTTCGGTAACGGCGTTATTCGAGTAGAGAAATCAGCCTCTTCTTCACTTCCATATCAATTCCAATTGGATAAGAAGATTCGACAGTTTGCGACGTTCGAAGCGATGTACAATCGACTGCTGTCGATTCAGCGGACGAGGCCCTATCTTGCTCAAAAGGGGATACAGCTGTTGCAATTCCAAAAACGCCGTTTTGACTTCCGCGTAATGGTGCAGCATAACTTGCGAAACGAGTGGGAGACGACAGGTGTAATCGGCAGGCTCGGACTTCCCTCCAAAATTGTAACGAACTATCACAGCGGCGCTACCCCGCTTCCATTCTCAACACTGATGACTCCACATATGTCAGAGCATAGGCAGACAGAGTATCTAAACTTTCTTTCTTACTTAGGCGTCGAAACAGCTAAGCAGCTGCAGCATGCATATCCTGGACTTAGAGAGATCGGCATCGACTTTGCTATCGACACGGAACTGCATCCATGGATTCTAGAGGTCAACACGCTGCCTGATCCCTTTCTCTTCCGTAAGCTTGGCGACCGCAAGGTGTTCAATCGAATCTATCAGTATGCGGTTGGTTATGGCCGATTCAAGGCGAAGAAAACTTCATGTCTATACAAAAACAAGCCGCAGACCAAAACGATCTGACGGCTTGTTGTATATGCAGCCCCTTACGCAAAGAGCGGCGTTCTAGATGTCCAAATTCCTAACGTGCTTCGCGTACTGCTGGATGAAGTCACGACGCGGCTCAACATTGTCGCCCATCAAAGTATCGAACATAACGTCCGCTTCAATGGCATCCTCGATTGTTACCTGGAGCATTGTACGGCTCTCAGGATCCATCGTCGTCTCCCACAGCTGGCCTGCATTCATCTCGCCCAAACCTTTGTAACGCTGGACGTTGATTTTCACGCCTTCGCCGAACTCAGCAATAATCGCATCGCGTTCCTTCTCTGACTGCGCATAGCGAACGACCTTGTTGCGTTCGATCTTGAACAGCGGCGGTTGTGCGATATAGATAAAGCCGGCGTCGATAATCTTCCGCATGTAGCGATAGAAGAACGTAAGCATAAGGGTACGAATGTGAGCGCCGTCGACGTCAGCATCGGTCATAATAATAATCTTATGGTACCGTGCTTTCGCAAGGTCGAAATCATCGCCGATGCCTGTGCCAAGCGCCGTAATGATCGCTCTGATCTCGGCATTGCCAAGAATGCGGTCAAGCCGCGCTTTCTCAACGTTCAGGATTTTACCGCGCAGCGGCAGAATCGCTTGGAAGTGGCGATCGCGTCCCTGCTTCGCCGATCCGCCTGCGGAGTCACCTTCGACGATGTACAGTTCGCTGATCGATGCATCCTTGGAGGAGCAGTCCGCCAGCTTGCCTGGCAGCGAGCTTACTTCGAGTGCGCTCTTACGACGCGTCAGCTCACGCGCTTTGCGCGCTGCTTCACGAGCACGGGAAGCCATGAGGCCTTTCTCCACGACTCGCTTCGATACAGCCGGATTCTCATCCAAGAACTCTTGCAGCTTCTCTGCGAACAACGACTCGACGATACCTCTAACTTCGCTGTTGCCAAGCTTCGTCTTCGTCTGGCCCTCGAACTGCGGCTCAGGGACCTTCACGGAAATAATCGCTGTCAAACCTTCACGAACGTCATCGCCCGACAAGTTCGCGTCATTCTCTTTAATCGAGTTCGTACGGCGAGCATAGTCATTGATGATCCGGGTAAGCGCGCTCTTGAAGCCGGATTCGTGCGTACCGCCCTCATGCGTGTTGATATTGTTAGCGAACGAGTAAATGTTCTCGCTATAGCTGTCGTTATATTGCAGCGCAACCTCGACGCTGATGTGGTCCTTCACGCCTTCTACATAGATCGGCGTCTCGTGAAGCGCCTCACGCGTACGATTCAAGTATTGGACGAATTCGATAATACCGCCGTCGTACTTGTACGTATTCGTCTGACCTGTGCGCTCATCAAGCAGCGTAATGGAGATGCCCTTGTTCAAAAAGGCAAGCTCGCGAATACGCCCCTGGAGTATCTCATACTCGTATACGGTCGTTTCCGTGAAAATCTCTGCGTCCGGTTTGAAGCGTGTCGTCGTTCCCGTTTCATCCGTATCGCCGATGACCTTAATGTCATATTGAGGAGCACCACGACGATACTCCTGCTGATAAACGTGACCGTCGCGTTTGACCGTAACGGTAACGTGTTCGGACAATGCGTTAACAACCGATATACCTACGCCGTGCAAACCGCCGGACACTTTATAGCCTTCGCCGCCGAATTTGCCGCCTGCGTGAAGTACAGTCATGACAACCTCAAGCGTAGACTTCTTCAGCTTCGTATTCTCACCGACTGGAATACCCCGGCCGTTATCGACTACCGTGATGCTGTTATCTTCATGAACGATGACGTCGATATGCGTACAGAATCCCGCGAGCGCCTCGTCAATCGAGTTATCGACAACTTCCCACACGAGATGATGAAGACCTTTGCTGCTTGTGGAGCCTATATACATACCTGGACGCTTCCGTACAGCCTCCAGGCCTTCAAGCACCTGTATCTGACTCTCGTCATACGTATTCTGGTTCGTAGACATGCCTATTCACTGCTCCTCTCGACTGCTCTTCGTGATTGCGTTAAAAAGCCCGCCGATTAGTAAGCCGCAAAATGATGGGCCCGCTTCTTCAACGTAGAGGATGAAATCGGCGAATAATAGATTTTATGTTTGGTCAAGACGATCGACTTCGGTTCCTCTTCCCCAATGGTCTCAACGTCTTTACGTTTGCGTGCACCTGCCACGAATTGTTTGGAAAGCTTGGACGATTGCTCGATCGAAACGTCGAAAATAGCGACCAGCTCCGCTGCCCGAATGATTTTCTCTCCGCCCAAATGGATATACATTCGCAGTCCTTCCTTTCGCTAAAACGCTATAGTTCTTTAATGCGTTAACGCGTGACACGACCGTCTAAGACATGATAAATGCCAGCATCTTGTAGCTTGCCGAGGTCGACGCTCTCAAGGCCGGTCGTCGTAATGAAAGTCTGCACTTTCGATTGGAATGTCTCGATTAGCTGCGTCTGCCGGTTCCGGTCGAGCTCAGAAAGCACATCGTCAAGCAGCAGCAACGGATATTCACCAATCTCTTCTCGAATAAGCTCGATTTCTGCCAGTTTGAGCGATAATGCCGTCGTACGCTGCTGTCCCTGGGAACCGAAAGTTTGTGCTTCTTTCCCGTTAATAAAGAACGCCAAATCATCCCGATGAGGACCAACAAGCGTCGTTCCCCTCCGGATTTCCTGTTCCTTAACTTGTGATAATTTTAACATAAAATGATCAAATAAAACAGATTCATCTTCAATGTCGAATGAAGGCTTGTACGCTACCGTTAATTGTTCGGTTCCAGCTGTAATGCCTGCATGAATCTGCTGCGCCCATTGTTGCAGCTTTTGTATAAAGTATTGCCGTTTTTTAATAATTTTAACACCAAATTCTGCCAACTGTAAATTCCATACCTCTAGCAGACCTTGTTTATCCCCGCCGCTGGACCATAATGTCTTTAAGTAATTGTTGCGCTGAACAAGTACTTTGGAATATTGCTGCAGCGTATGCAAATAGCCGGGCTGCACCTGTCCGATTTCCATGTCGAGAAACCGTCGGCGCACACCCGGCGTTCCTTTCACAATTTCCAGGTCCTCTGGCGCAAACATGACGACGTTGAGCGACCCGACAAAATCACTTAGGCGGCGCTGCTCCAGTCCGTTAATCTTCGCTTTCTTCCCTTGTGCCGAGAACATCAGATCCAGCTTAACCGCTCCGTACTGCTTATCCACAAGCCCGTGAATGTGGGCCTCCGAACCTTCCCAACCGATCAGCTCTTTATCCTTCGACGTTCGATGCGACTTCGTCAGGGCGAGTGCGAAAATAGCCTCAAGCAAATTCGTTTTCCCTTGTGCATTCGGGCCAACGAACAAATTGACTCCGCTTCTCGTATCGAGCTCCAGCTCGTTGTAATTGCGGTAATTGCGCAGGGCAATTCGATTCAAAAACAAAGTGCTCAGCCCCTGTCCTTACAGTCATGGCTTATCTTATTGCGAAATAGCCGAGCAGCGTTATCCACGCCGCACGACTGTAAAGGTGCCGAATCCTTCAACCTGCACGACATCGCCGGCATACAATTTTCTTCCGCGGCGGTTATCGGCTTCACCGTTGATGATGATCTCATTCTCTTGCAGGAAAAACTTCGCTTGACCGCCGGAGTCGATGCAATCCGACAGCTTCAGAAACTGTCCAAGCGCAATATATTCGGTTCCGATCGCAATTTCTTTCATCGGTAACTCTCCATTCTTTCGTATAAGCTGATCCGCAGCTTAGCCGGTTGTACGGTAAGGCAAAATAACGTAGGTGCTGTGGGGATGATCAACCGGACGAATAATGATTGGGCTCATCGCACCGTTAAACTGAATATTCAACTGCTCGCTGTCAATGACCTTGAGCACATCGAGCATATATTTGGAGTTGAACGCGATGCGAAGCGGATCGCCTTCCATCTTGAACGCTTCCAGCTGTTCGGTTACGCGGCCAAGCTCGGAGGAGCTGGACGATACTTCGATACCGCCGTTGTCGAGCGTTACGAGACGAACAATGTTCGTTTTCTCTTCGCGGCTCATCAGATATGCACGATCGACAGCGTCCGTAATTTTTTTTGTATCCACGACGAGTTCTGTTTTGAACGATTGCGGAATAATCTTGGAAGTGTCCGGGTAGATCCCGTCCAACAGACGCGAGTAGAACAATACGTTGCCGATTTTGAACAGGGCTTGATTGTCTGCTACGACCATGTCGACGAGCGCCGAAGCATCCGGAATAAGACGGGACAATTCATTGAGCGTCTTCGCGGACAGTACGATATTGGAAAACCGCAGATCCGGGTTGGAATCAACCTTCGACGTACGGTAAGCGAGACGATGACGGTCCGTAGCTACAAAACGAAGCTGCTGATCCTGAAGATTCACAAGCGCACCGGTCAGAATCGGCGTTTGTTCACTTGTGGATGCAGCGAAAATCGTCTGGCGAATAATCGATTTCAATAGATCGCCTTGGATTTGCAGAACGTCGCTCTGTTCGATGGAAGGAAGAACCGGGAATTCCTCTGGATCCAGACCAACCATCTGAATATCGGTCGAACCGGAGCGAATCATCGTAATGAAATGTTCGCTGACTTCGATTTCGACATTGTCGGAAGGAAGTTTCTTAACGATCTCGACAAAAAACTTCGCTGGCAGTACGACGCTGCCTGGCTTCTCCACTTTGGCAATCACCGTATCGCTTGATTCAGCAGGGATGTAGCTTTGAATCGAAATATCGGTGTCGCTTGCCGTCAATGTAACGCCTTGATGGGTTACCTCGAATTTGATACCGCCAAGAATCGGAATTGCTGGACGAGACGAAGTCGCTTTCGCAACTTGCTGGATCGCATCGTTCAGTTCGTTTTTCGCTATTGTTAATTTCATGCTCTCACTCCTATATCGCTAGTTGGCGCGTCGAATTGAAGCTTGTCGACGAATGAATTTTGATGTCGTTATTTAGACGATGTTTATTAATAAATACTAGAAGTAATAGTAATAGGCGCGGTGAATATGTGGATAACCGCTGTGAACGCTGATAGAGCAAGCCTATCCACATGTGCATAGCTTGTGCATAGGCTTGCTCGTTTGTTCATAGTTATTCACGTATGATTTTTGATCTTCTCGCTTAAGTTCTGAATGATCTTGAACAGATCCTGGTCAGCCTTCAACTGCGTCGTGATTTTCTCATGGGCATGGATGACTGTCGTATGGTCACGACCGCCGAACGCTTCGCCGATCTTCGGCAGCGAGTAATCGGTCAGCTCACGAGATAAATACATGGCGATTTGACGCGGGAATGCCACTGCCTTCGTCCGCTTCCTCGCTTTGAACTCCTCAAGCCGCAATCCGTAAAATTCGCCGACCTTCTGTTGAATATCGTTGATCGTAATCATTTTCGGCCGGCTGGTCGGAATAATATCTTTAAGTGCTTCGGCAGCCAGATGGGACGAGATGTCCTCATTAATGAGCGACGAGTAAGCTACGACCCGAATCAGCGCACCTTCAAGCTCCCGGATGTTTGTATCAATCTGGCTCGCGATATATACCATCGCTTCATTCGGGATTTCAAGGTTTTCCGCACGCGCTTTCTTCCGCAGAATCGCGATCCTCGTCTCTAAATCCGGCGCCTGGATGTCCGTCATCAATCCCCATTCGAACCGTGAACGCAGCCGTTCTTCCAGCGTTGGAATTTCTTTCGGCGGGCGGTCACTGGAGATGATGATCTGTTTGCGTTCCTCATGAAGCGCATTGAATGTATGGAAAAATTCCTCTTGCGTTCCGTCCTTGCCGGCAAGAAATTGAATATCGTCAATGAGAAGCACGTCGATGTTGCGATACTTGTTGCGGAAGCTCCCAGGGCTGTTATCACGGATCGCATTAATGAACTCATTCGTGAATTTCTCAGAAGAGATATACATGACTTTCATGCTCGGATTGTGATCCAAAATATAATTGCCGATGGCATGCATCAAGTGTGTTTTGCCAAGACCAACGCCGCCATATAAGAACAGCGGATTGTATGTCTTGGCCGGCGCTTCAGCTACAGCAAGCGAGGCTGCATGAGCGAAACGGTTATTGGCGCCGATGACGAACGTTTCGAACGTATATTTGGGATTCAGCAGATGGTTGAAAGGTTCATCGGCCGTTACCACTGCTTGTACCTCAATTGGAGGAGTCTGCACCGGTTCCGGCGGTCGGTTTTCTTCAATAACGAATTTCACATCGACCGTACGACCCAGAAATTCGAACATTGTCGTTCGGACCAGCTTCGTGTATCGGCTTTCCAGCCATTCAGCAGCGAATGTCGTTGGCGCGGTTACGACAAGAACATCGCCTTTCAAGTCGGCCCTGGTCGCTTTAAACCATGTGTCGAAGCTTGGTTTGCTGAGCTTCGTCTGGATCACCGACAGCACTTGCTGCCACATATCCGGGGTATGGCTGTCCACAGCTTGTCACTCCTTCATCTGATTGGCCGATCTGTTGTTATTATGCGGTTTCTGGAGTGCGCTTAGCAGCTACCACGATAGAAATCCACAGTATAAACGAAAGAAATCCCGCTATCTATCAAGAGGGGATGGATTTGTTCACAATGTTATCCACAGGGTGTTAATAACAATTATGATATTGGGCCGGTATCCACATCGAAAACATATCTATCATAGCAAAAGAAGCCTTATATTACAACGAATCTGCCCCGATTATCCACAAATCCTACAGGTTGTGTATAAATGTTACTGACAGCACAAGATATTGTTAATATCCTGTTAAACTTTCGACACCTTTCGCACCAATCGGCCAAATTTTATGCACATGTTATTAATTTTCGTCAGATTTCACAATCGGGTTGTAGATATCCACAAAAATAGAACGCTGACAATCGAATTGTGCACAACTGCGCGGGATGACATCTTTCGCCGCTTCCGGGCACAGTTGACTTTTGCCTAGCCGCGTGGTTAAATATAAAAAGGTCTTTTTTCAGGGCTGTCGGGACAATGAGAGATAAACCCGATCAAGTCCGGCAGCTGGTGAATGCCTTCTAGTTAGAATGTGCACGTAACCCGCATAACCTTATTCTCTTCGGAGAAGGACATATGATTACTTCTTTAAAGGAGGTGCAATTGTAATGGGTCCTACATTTAAGCCGAATGTTAGCAAGCGCAAGAAAAACCATGGCTTCCGTAAACGGATGAGCACGAAGAACGGTCGCAAGGTACTGGCTGCTCGCCGTCAAAAAGGAAGAAAAGTGCTGAGCGCGTAATTTTGAGACCACTGTGCGGTGGTCTTTTTTTTATGCATTTTGTCCAATCTTATAGGTAAGAATCCTTGATCGAGGCGTTTCGGAGATGAGTGACCCGCAGCTTTGGTGATGCAAACATCTTCGTATGTATGAGGAAGGGTTTTATGGCCATCGAGGATTTGTTTCTTCAATATTATTAATTGAAGGCTTACGAATTCTTATAAGGTAAGAAAGCGGAGGTGAGGTCCATGCATCGCAAACTGAGGCTGAGGAATCGTGCTGATTTCAGTCGGATCTACCGTGGAGGAAAGTCGTTTGCCAACGGCCAGTTCGTTGTGTACTGGTCCAAGCAGCCTGCAGCCGAGCCGTTTCGGCTTGGTGTATCCGCAAGCAAAAAGATCGGTAACGCCGTCGTGCGTAACCGAATGCGTCGGGTTGTGAAAGAAATTGTTCGGCTTAACGCGGAGCGGATCGCACCGCATGTCGATCTGATCCTCATCGTCCGCAAGCCGGCGGTTGAGATGAAGACGAAAGAGCTGGAGAAGAGCGTTATTCACGTGCTGAAGAGAGCTGGATTGCTCAAGGTTCGGACATAAGTCAGACTGAGACATAATGCGCTAAAATTCAATGCTTTTGCGCAAATATATAGCTCTCCGAAATGAAATAGACTGTACCGTCAAGAAGACGTCAACAGCCGGCTGACTTGCTGTACGAGCTGTTTCATTGAAACTAAGAATATGGTATAGTTTAGGTTGGAAAAGCATTTGCTCTGTTCAGAGAGGAGTTTGTGATATTGTCCCGCTTTTTTAAACGCAAATGGCTGCTTGTCGCGGGCCTGATCATGATGATGGCAGTCCTTGCTGGCTGTTCGGCAAATCATCAAACGATGACAACCGAGGACATGCTCCAGGGTGGCTTCTGGCAGCGTAACGTCGTTTATTGGTTCTCATTGGTGCTCGACAAATTCGCTACGTTATTTAATGGAGAATATGGACTAGCCATTCTGCTTCTGACGATTGTTGTGCGGACGTTGATTCTTCCGCTTACGCTCAAGCAATACCGTAGCTCCAAGGCGATGCAGGCGATTCAGCCGGAGATCGAGAAAATCCGTAAGAAACATAAGGATAACCCGCAATTGGTACAGCAGGAGACGATGAAGCTGTTCCAACAGAATGGCGTCAATCCGATGGCAGGCTGCTTGCCGATGATCGTTCAGATGCCTGTGTTCATCGCGTTGTATAACTCGATTTCGACAAACAGTGCGATCTACGGTCATAAATTCCTCGGGCTGCAATTGGGCCTGAATGTTAAAGACCAAGGCATGTGGATCGCTTACTTGCTGCCAGTTATCGCTGCAATCACGACGTTCACACAGACGAAGATGATGCAGGCGCAGCAGAAGACGGCAATGCCAGGTATGCAGGTTATGCTGTTGATTTTCCCAGTCATGATCTTCGTAATGGCGCTTCAGTTCCCAGTCGCACTGCCGCTGTACTGGATTTACAGCAACGTCTATACCATTGTTCAGAACTATTTCCTGTACGTACGCCCATCCAAGCGTAAGGAGAGTGTTCCAGCGAAATGAGGAAAATCGTCGCATCGGGAAAAACGATAGAAGAGGCGGTCCGTAACGGACTTCATCAATTGCAAACAACGGAAGACCGCGTGCGCACCGTCGTGCTGGAGCAGCCCTCGAGGGGCTTGTTCGGCTTGATTGGCACGAGGGAGGCCAAGGTGGAGCTCGAAGAGCTTCCGACTCCTTATGACCATGCGGAGCAATTCGTAATCGAAGTCGCCAGTTGCATGGGACTGAAAGTGAAAGTATCCGGCTCGGATTCGAAAGATGGTTTTCTTCTGGAGGTTGAAGGGGAAGACGATCTCGGTCAGATGATCGGCCGCCGGGGCCAGACGCTCGATGCTTTGCAATACTTGACCACGATTGTGGCCAACCGTTACAGTGACAAGCCCGTTCGGATCGTGCTCGATGCGGAAGGTTTCCGGGAACGCAGACGGAAGACATTGGAGGAGCTATCAGATCGGCTGGCCGACCGCGTCGTGAAGACGAAGAAGGAAGTCACACTCGAGCCCATGTCTCCGCAGGAACGTAAAATTATTCATTCGCAGCTGCAGAACCATCCGCTTGTTCGTACGTTCAGTCAAGGCGAGGAGCCGAATCGGCGCGTCGTCATCGCACTCCTGGAGAGGAATGCGAAAGAGAAAATCGGCGAATAATGAGCAGTAACGGTTAAGCAGCGTACTATTTGCAGCAATGGCTCTTTGCGGTCATTGCTGTTTTTATTAAATATAAGACTATATAATTTATCAACCTATATGTAGGCTTATATTTCATCGGAATGAAACGCGCCGCGCCGCCAATCAGGTGGCGACGGCCGTTTCACCTTGGAGGAGCGTTTTCAGATGGTAATGTCTCACGATACGATAGCGGCGATCGCGACGGCAGTCGGGGAAGGCAGTATTGCCATTATCCGAATTAGCGGACCGGATGCTATTGCGCGGACGGCGGCAATTTTTCGAACAAAAGATAATTTCGAGGCAGCACAGACGCATACGGTACATTATGGCCATATCATCGATAGTTCGACAAACGAACGGGTGGAGGAAGTGCTCGTTACGCTGATGCGCGGACCTCGTTCCTTCACGGGAGAAGATGTGGTCGAGATCGGAACGCATGGCGGTGTCATTGCGGCACAGAACGTAATGCAGCTCGTACTTCGTCAAGGCGATGTGCGGTTGGCGGAGCCAGGTGAATTCACGAAGCGGGCATTTTTGAATGGTCGAATTGATCTGACACAGGCGGAAGCCGTTATTGATCTTATTCGTTCGAAGTCTGACCGTGCGTTCCAGGTAGCGAGAAGACAATCGGAGGGGGCACTGTCGAAGCAGATTAAACCGCTGCGGCAGCAAATTCTCGAACTGATTGCGCATGTAGAAGTCAATATTGATTATCCCGAGCATGATGTTGAGGAGCTCACGAGCGCATTCATCCGCACCCAGTGCGGGCTGGCGCTGGAAGGCGTTAACCGGTTGCTTAAAACCGCGTCGGAAGGGAAAATATTGCGTGAGGGCATTGTTACAGCGATCGTCGGACGACCGAACGTCGGGAAGTCTTCGCTGCTTAATGCGCTGTCGCGCTCGAATAAAGCGATCGTCACGGATATTCCGGGTACAACGCGCGATGTCATCGAGGAGTATATAACGATTAACGGAATTCCGTTACGTCTGCTTGATACGGCGGGCATTCGTGAAACATCGGATGTGGTGGAGCGAATCGGAGTGGAGCGTTCGCGTTCAGCGCTGGAGGATGCTGACCTCATTCTGTTCGTACTGAATCAGAATGAGCCGCTGCATGATGATGATCGCAAATTGATGAAGAGCCTTGCGGACAGGCAGGTTGTCGTTATTTTGAACAAAATCGATCTGCCTAAAAAGCTGGACACGAGTGAACTTGAACGTACATTCCCAGCCGATCGCATTGTATCGATGTCGGTGCAGGAGGAACAAGGAATTGATCGTCTCGAGCAGGTCGTAAGCGATATGTTCTTCGAAGGCGGGATCGAGACGAATGATCTGACTTACGTTACGAACGTTCGTCATATATCGCTGCTGGAGCGGGCGAGGCAGTCGCTTATGGATGCCATGGATGCCACACATGCAGGTATTCCAATCGATATTATACAGATTGATGTTCAACAGGCGTGGGAACTGCTTGGTGAAGTGATTGGTGACGCGGCAGGCGAATCGCTGCTGGATCAAATATTCTCGCAATTTTGCTTAGGCAAGTAATGAAGGAAAAGAAAGTCGGGAGGGAAATACAATGGGATACTTCGGAGGAAGTTATGACGTTATTGTTGTCGGCGCCGGCCATGCCGGCGCTGAGGCGGCGCTTGCTGCGGCACGGATGGGCTGCGAAACGCTGCTGCTGACGATCAACTTGGATATGGTCGCATTCATGCCGTGCAATCCATCGATCGGCGGTCCGGCGAAAGGCCACGTTGTGCGTGAGATCGATGCGCTTGGCGGGGAGATGGGCCGTAATATTGACCGCACATTCATTCAGATGCGTATGTTGAACACAGGCAAAGGGCCTGCGGTACATGCACTGCGTGCGCAAGCGGATAAGTTCGATTATCAGCATGTCATGAAGAGGACGATCGAGGAAACGGATCATTTGACGCTTCGGCAGGGGATGGTTGAGGAACTGATCGTCGAGGATGGCAAATGTGTTGGTGTAATTACGAAGACAGGTGCGGAATACCGCTCTAAGACAGTCGTAATTACTACGGGCACGTATATGCGCGGCAAAATTATTATGGGCGAGCTCATGTACGAGAGCGGCCCGAACAATCAACAGCCTTCCGTGAAGCTGTCGCACTGCCTGAAGGAATTGGGCTTCCAGCTAGCGCGCTTCAAGACAGGTACGCCGCCGCGCGTTCACGGCGACACGATTGATTTTAGCAAAACGGAGATTCAGCCAGGCGATGATACGCCAAAGTTCTTCTCGTATGAGACAGAGAGCTCCAATAATGAGCAGCTGCCATGCTGGCTGACGTATACGTCGGAGACGACGCATCAAATTATTAATGACAACCTGCACCGGGCCCCGATGTTCTCGGGCGCAATTGAAGGTACAGGTCCAAAATATTGCCCTTCGATCGAGGACAAAATCGTTCGTTTCGCCGATAAGCCGAAGCATCAGATTTTCCTTGAGCCGGAAGGGAAGAATACGTCGGAGTATTATGTTCAGGGCCTGTCGACGAGTATGCCGGAAGATGTGCAGTTGAACATTTTGCGTTCCATCCCAGGTCTTGAGCAGGTTGAGATGATGCGGACGGGTTACGCGATTGAGTATGATGCCGTCGTACCAACGCAGCTGTGGCCAACGCTTGAGACGAAGCTGGTGGAAGGTCTGTTCACCGCCGGTCAAATCAACGGCACTTCGGGATATGAGGAAGCGGGCGGTCAAGGGATTGTAGCGGGTATTAACGCTGCCCGCAAAGCGCAGGGCAAATCGCCTGTTGTGATCGAGCGCTCCCAAGGTTATATCGGCGTCATGATTGATGACCTTGTTACGAAAGGTACGACGGAGCCTTATCGACTGCTTACATCGCGTGCGGAATACCGTTTGCTGCTTCGTCATGACAATGCGGATCTGCGCCTTACGCCGCTCGGCTATGAGATCGGTCTGATCAAGCAAGATCGTTACGATCGCTTCCTGAACAAAAAGGCATTGGTCGAGCAAGAGATCGAACGTCTGAAGTCGGCCAAAATTCGTGCTGACGAGTCTGCCCAGTCTCTTCTCGAAGAAATCGGCTCGGCTCCGCTGACAGGCGGCTGCTCCGCACTGTCGCTGCTGCTTCGCCCGGAAGTCACTTACGCGCACGTCGAACGGCTGACGCCTGCTCCGTACGAGTTGACGGATGAGATGAAGGAGCAGGTCGAAATTCAAGTCAAATACAGCGGTTATATCGAGAAGCAGCTGCTGCAGGTTGAGCGAATGAACAAGATGGAGAAGAAGCTCATTCCGGATGATATCGACTACTTCGATGTTCACGGACTTGCGAACGAAGCGAAGACGAATCTGTCCAACATTCGACCGCTTTCCATCGGCCAGGCATCGCGCACCGCTGGCGTAACGCCGGCAGACATTTCGATTCTGCTTGTCTACCTGGAGCATTACAACCGGGTAACAGCAGCGCGGGCAGCACGGGGGTAACGATAACTTGATGGATCAGACGTGGACATGGTTCAGCAGTAAACTTGCGGAGCAGGGAATCACCCTGACGGAACAACAGCTGAATCAATTCGAATTGTATTATAAGTTGCTGGTCGAATGGAACGAGAAGATGAATTTAACCGGCATTACGGAGCGGGAAGCGGTATATGAGAAACACTTCTACGATTCGATATCGCTCTCGTTCTATGTAGGTATGAATGAGATTAGGAGCATTGCTGATATCGGATCCGGCGCAGGGTTCCCCAGCTTGCCGATTAAGATCTGCTTCCCTCATTTGAAAGTGACGATTGTTGATTCACTCAGCAAGCGGATTGGGTTCTTGCAGCATGTTGTAACCGAGCTTGGTCTTCGCGATGTAACTTGCCTGCATGGCCGAGCAGAAGATATCGCGAGGCTGCAGGAGCATCGCGATCAATATGATCTGGTTACGGCTCGGGCAGTAGCTAAGCTCAATGTGTTGAATGAGTTTTGTCTGCCGTTCGCACGCAAAGGCGGGATGTTCGCTGCGATGAAGGGCGGGGATCCTGCCGACGAGCTGAGGGAAGCAACGACTAGTATGCGCGAGCTTCGCGCGAAGTCAATCGGCATCGAAGCGATGCAGCTGCCTTGGGAGCAATCGGAACGACATATCGTTTTGTTGCAGAAGACAGATCAAACACCGAAGAAATATCCACGCAAGGCAGGAACGCCTTTGAAACAGCCAATTGTATAATGTAATGGAGTAGAAACGCGCTGCGCTGCCAGATGGATGGTGCAGCGCGATTTTTTTTGTTTACTATGAATGTTTCACGTGAAACATTCATGGTAAACTTATTTGTGTCGATATAGATGTCAAGCAGGAAATGAGAATCTGTATATCGAATAGTAAATAGGCAAGGTTGTACTCGGAGAATGCATGAAGGCATTGATCGGTTGTACCAAGGTGAAACGGCTATTACCACTCTTATTATCGGCATAGTACGTTTCATTCCGGCGAAATACCTGTATTTGGACAACGGCATATTAAAATCGGGTGGTAGTTGACGTTATGAAAGAACAGTTCTCACGGTTGTTCGGGATAGCCGATCAACGAAACAATCCGGAATCGGATGAAGTAAAGCAAATTTCAATTGGCGATATCGATACGAGCCCTTATCAGCCTAGGACGATCTTCGATGATGATCGTATTGATGAGTTGTGCCAAACGATCAAGACTCACGGCGTTATTCAGCCGATTGTCGTTCGTTTGCGCAATGGCCGCTATGAGATTATTGCTGGTGAGCGTCGTTGGCGTGCAGTCACCAAGCTTGGACTAGAAACAATACCGGCCATCGTACGTGAATTCAACGATTCACAGGCTGCATCTATCGCACTCATCGAGAACCTGCAGCGTGAGGGACTCACAGCACTTGAAGAAGCGGTCGCTTATCAGAAGCTGATTGATCTTCATCAATTGACGCAGGAAAGTCTGGCTCAGCGTCTTGGCAAGAGTCAATCGACGATCGCGAACAAGATTCGTCTGCTCGGATTAAGTAACCCGGTCAAAGATGCATTGATGGAACGGAAAATTACGGAGCGTCATGCTAGAGCACTCTTATCTCTGGACACGGATGAGTTGCAGGAGAAGGTTCTAGGTGATATTATCTCAAAAGAATTGAATGTGAAGCAGACGGAGGCGCGGGTTGCTTTCTATAAGGAAGCGGCTAAAGCGAAGAAGTCTCGCCGTATTTCGTTCACGAAGGATGTACGTCTTGCGCTCAATACGATTCGCCAATCCGTTGAGATGGTAACGACTTCTGGATTGAAGATTGATACGAAAGAAAATGATCACGAAGATCATTATGAAATTATTATACACATTCCTAAACGCTAATTGCTGCAACTAAGCTGGTTCGATGGTATTGCCAGGCGAAACGGTTGATGAAACCGTCTTTTCTGCCCACATAGGGAGAGAGCATGATTACGAAAGCATTGAAGTGGGGTAGAATTTTCTGATGGCGATAAAACTTACCTCTAAACGCGGTCGCTCACTAGGAGAGGCCTCGCTAGAGGTTTTCTCATTTTCAGACGAATCGATTGCATACACACAAGAGGTGAACGGATTGGCTAAAACAATTGCAATTACGAACCAGAAGGGCGGTGTCGGGAAAACGACAACGTCCGTAAATCTGGGGGCGTGCCTAGCTTCGCTGGGTAAACGCGTGCTGTTGGTCGATATAGATCCGCAAGGGAATACGACGAGTGGAATCGGAATCAATAAGGCAGACGTCGAAAACTGCATATATGATATTCTGATCAATGATGTTCATCCGAAGGATGCCATCTGTTCGACGAATGTTCCAGGCCTTAATATCATTCCGGCTACGATTCAATTGGCTGGTGCTGAGATTGAAATGGTCTCGACGATTTCGCGAGAGGTTCGTTTGAAGAAGGCGCTCCAGCAGGTGGGCAAGGACTACGATTATATTCTAATCGACTGTCCGCCATCGCTTGGTCTGCTTACGATCAATTCGCTTACTGCGGCTGATTCTGTTCTCATTCCGATTCAATGCGAGTATTACGCGTTAGAGGGCCTCAGCCAATTGCTTAACACGGTACGTCTCGTTCAGAAACATCTCAATACGAGTCTTCAAATCGAAGGCGTATTGCTTACGATGTTCGATGCACGGACAAATCTAGGCATTCAAGTAATTGAAGAAGTGAAGAAGTACTTCCAACAAAAGGTGTATCAGACCATTATTCCGCGTAATGTCCGGCTGAGTGAGGCGCCTTCGCACGGACAAGCAATTATCACATACGATCCACGCTCGAAAGGCGCAGAGGTGTATCTTGAGCTGGCGAAGGAAGTGATTATGTATGAGCAAGCGGCTAGGTAGAGGACTTGATGCGCTCATTCCGTCGCTGTCGGTTAAGGATGATGATAAAGTAATCGATGTTCCACTCGCGCAGCTAAGACCGAACCCTTATCAGCCACGGAAAACGTTCGATGAGGAATCGATCAAAGAACTGGCAGAGTCGATCAAGCAGCACGGTGTTATTCAGCCGATTATCGTTCGTACGGTGCTGCGCGGTTATGAGATTATCGCAGGCGAGCGTCGCTTCCGCGCGTCGCAGCTATGTGGCAATCCGTCCATTCCGGCGGTCGTAAGGACATTCACTGATCAACAGGTCATGGAAATTGCACTGATTGAGAATCTGCAGCGTGAAGATCTGAATGCGATTGAAACAGCGATTGCGTATCAAGCGCTGATGGACAAGTTCGAATTGACGCAAGAAGAGCTGTCGATGAAGGTGGGCAAATCTCGTTCGCATATTGCGAATTTCCTTCGTCTGCTGACACTGCCAGCGAGCATCAAGGAAGATGTTTCACGTGGAACATTATCGATGGGCCACGCACGTGCACTTGTCGGTGTGAAGGAGACGAATCAGCAACTGGAGCTCGCTCGACTGTCGATTGAGCAGGAGTGGAGCGTACGGGAACTGGAAGCAGCGATTCAGAAGCAGCCAGAGAAACAGCCGGATAAAGAGAAGGCGAAGTCAAAGAAACGTGATCCATATCTCGAAAGCGTGGAAGAGACGCTCCGCGATCATTATAAGACGACGGTCCGGATCAAACAGCAGAAGGATAAAGGTCGTATCGAACTGATGTATTATAACAAACAGGATTTGGAACGACTCTTAGAATTGCTGCAGCAGCATCTTGCCTAATCTTGTACGATAAACGCCATCATTCATATAGTAAGTACAAGAGCGATAGCATACCTTGGTTGTACGAGTTCCAGTACCATGGAACGTATACACAGGGGTATGCTATTTGTTACTATATAGGAGAGGTACATGCGCGAATCCGTGGAAGCGGGTTGGACTTGGATATCGTCGTCTTACGTAATGAGAGTGATCATTCCTATTGGTGGTATAACAAACCTCTAAGCGCGGCGGCTCATTCTCGAGCTCCTCGGGATAGAGGTTTTCTCAATCTATAGCAGGTATTCTCCGGTAATGATTTAGGGGTCTAACGCGGAAGGAGAACGGGTAAATGGATCGTCAGAAAGTGATTTACTTGGATCACGCAGCAACCTCGTGGCCGAAGCCCCCAGAGGTGATTGATGCAGTTCGTGATGCGATGTTGTATGATACCGCAAACCCTGGCAGGGGAAGCCATGCAATGGCTGTTCGCTCAAGCCGGCATCTGTTCAATGCACGTAAACAGTTAGCGAAGTTGTTCCGTATTAGCAATCCGAATGATATTGCATTCGCATCGAATACGACGGCTGCGCTGAACTTAGCGATCAAAGGGTTCGTAAAGCCGGGGGATCATGTTATTTCAACGGCGGTTGAACATAACTCGGTGAGACGTCCGCTTGAATATTTGAAGCAGGCAATCGGAATTAAAGTAACCTATGTAGAATCCGATACGTATGGAGTAATTGAGCCCAAGCGTATAGAAGAAGCGATTGTACCCGCAACGACGCTCGTAATCGTTAACCATAGCTCGAATTTACTCGGGGCGATAGCTCCTGTGGCGGAGATCGGCGAGGTCTGCCGTAAGCATGGCGTGAAGCTGCTTGTAGATGCTGCCCAGAGTGCAGGCATTCTGCCTATCGATGTAGGGGCGCTGGGGATCGATATGCTGGCTTTTCCGGGGCATAAGGGGCTGCTGGGGCCGCAGGGGACTGGAGGGCTCTATATCCATCCAGAGATTGATCTGACGCCGCTGCTGCACGGTGGGACAGGCAGTCAATCAGAGGCGCCAGAGCAGCCGAGTGTGAGGCCTGATCGATACGAGGCGGGAACGCCGAATACACCAGGATTCGCAGGGCTGGCCGCAGGTGTGCGTTACATATTGAATGAGTCGGTTGAAACGATCCATACTAAGGAATGGAGATTAACACAACTGATGATGGAGCAGTTGTCAGCGATTCCGGGTATTCAATTGCTCGGCCCGTCCATCGGACAACCGCGGACAGGCATCGTTGCCTTCAACTTAGAAGGGGCGGAAGCCTCCGAATTGTCGTTTATTCTGGACCAACATTACGGTATCGCAGTGCGGGCCGGTTACCACTGCACACCGCTTGCGCACGCATCAGCTGGTACGCTTGAGAAGGGTGCAGTTCGGGCAAGCGTAGGTTGTTTCACAACGGAAGACGAAGCACAAGCTCTTGTAGATGCGATGAAGGAAATAAGCGCTCATTATCCAGTTGGATAGAGTACACGAGTAAGACAGGTATAATGCTCGGCTATATGCTCATATAATGGTCGAGTCGGATGCACGACAAGCGATGTGGATTTGGGACAGCGGGGGAGCGAGTTACAATGAATGAAGCATTATCGCCTTTGGAATTAACAGTAGTGGGTCTGTCAGCGGTTATCGTCGTATTAATCATTTGGATGTCGGTTATAGGCAGACGGTTGAAGAAGCTGAGGAAACAGTATGTTACCGCGATGGATGGAATGGGTGTAACGAACTTAGAGGATATGCTGATTGAAATCAGACAGCAGCTCGGTGATCAGCAGATCAAGCAGGCTGAGCAGGACAAAGCGTATGAGAAGCTGGAGAAAGCGCTAAGCGATTCGAGAGGCAAAGTAGCTGTGCACCGCTACAATGCATTCGCGGATAACGGAAGCGACTTAAGCTTCTCGCTGGCCATTATTAATGATTCGCAGGACGGAATCGTGTTGAGCGGCCTTCACAGCAGGGAAGATACGTACGTGTATGCGAAGCCGCTCGAGAAAGGGAGTTCGCCATATCCGCTTACGCCGGAAGAGAAGAAGGCAGTTACTCTTGCACTGCAGCAGGCCTAGAGCTTCGGCTGTTCATAATGGCTGAGAAGAGGCTGTGCGCGATGACGTCAGCCATGCGCATGACGAGATGAAGGCGCGTATTCTGAAGGACGAAGTATTCCATGAAGCCGCCAACGTTCACAATGCCGGTTATATGCATATCGCCGACCGGAGGAAGCTGTTTGTTCACACCGGCGCCGGGCCTTACCGGTCCGATGCCGACTTGAATATTGCCGACGCTCGTAACTTGTCCCAGGCAAGCGTCGATTCCGATGATGAAGGCATGAGGATGCTTCCGATGAATGAGGCCAAGCGTATCCTCAAGATTCATCGCATGGACAGGCTCCTCCAGCGTGCCATACAGCTCAAAATGCGGGCTGCGGTAGTTGCCGAGCGTCGTCCCGATCAGCGGACCGAGTGAATCGCCAGTGGAGCGGTCGGTGCCGACGCAAACGACGATAATGCGCTGATTGCCGGATAAGCCGTTCAGCAGAACGGTTAAACGGTTAGTCAGGATGCCGGCTGCGTTTGGTTCCAAGTAGGGCACCTTTAAAGGCGATTCATATAACGATGACAGTTTCATAGTTTCCCCTCCGCCTCTCGTAATGTAATACTAGTATATGGTTGGGACAACCATTTTATACTTGTGCGGGAAAATATACGCCGCTTCTCAAGGCGCAAATAGGCTTGCCCTGTATACGTTTCCGACCATGACTGTCGGATTGCAGAACGATCTTGCAGCGGATGCAGCGGCGGCTTAATTCTAGGAGAGTGCATATGCTTATCGCATTCGATTCAACGCAGCAGGCTCTGCGGATGGAAATGCTGCTAGAATATATTGAAATCGAAATTGATCTGTGCCCAACACCAAAAGGGATTACAGCCGGCTGCGCTTTATCAATCCGGTTTCCGGACGATGATGAGTCCGCCGTATGGGATGTAATTGAAACAGAGAAGGTAGAAATTCGCGGAATGTTCAGGGAGTTGTCGGACGGAGAACAATTCGAGCAAGTGGTACGGGATTAGAATGGATTAGTGTAAGTGTATATGTAAGTGTAAGTGGCAAGTGCAAGGAAGGGCAGGCTGAGGGAAATGGACATCACGCAAACATGGGATAGCATCGTCAATTGGCTGTCGAGCCACGAGAGATGGGCGGACATCGGACTGACCATTGTTCGGGTCGCAGCGATTCTGCTTATTGGCAGGGTTGTCGAGCTTATCGTACATAAATCGATAAACCGGATGATGATCGAGCGCGAGATGAAGCAGGCGAGCTTTACACGACGCATGCTGACCGTCGGGAAGCTGTTGAAGAACGTAACAACTTATTTGATTTATTTTGTAGGGGCGCTGTTAATTCTTGCTGAATTCAACGTCAACCTGGCGCCACTGCTTGCGGGTGCTGGCGTAATCAGCTTGGCGATCGGTTTCGGTGCGCAGAGCTTAGTGAAAGACATTATTACGGGATTCTTCATTATTCTAGAGGATCAATTCGCTGTCGGAGATGTGATTCAAGTCGGTCAGTTCAAAGGTACGGTCGAAATGATCGGTCTGCGTACGACAAGAGTCAAGAGCTGGACAGGTGAAATGCACATCATTCCGAACGGGATGATTAATGAGGTAACGAACTTCTCAATGAACAATTCGGTTGCAGTCGTTGACTTCGCGATAGCGTATGAGGAAGATGTGGACCGCGCCGTCGATATTATGAAGAAGACATTGGAGTCAGATACGCTCGTATTGGAGCATACGATGGGCAAACCACAGGTGCTTGGCGTACAGATGCTTGGACCGGAGCAGGTAACGCTGCGTGTTATTGTAGAATGCTTGCCGACGATGCAGGCAGTCGTAGCACGAGCCTTGAATGCGATCATTAAACGTGCATTCGATGAGCATCATATAGATTTGCCTTATCCAAGAATGGTGACGTACCAGCGTACGGAGAAAGGAGAGGTGCGAAATGGAACGTAAGGAGTTTCAGTTAGGCGATGTTGTTCAAATGAAGAAGCAGCATCCATGCGGAACGAACGAGATGGAGATCATTCGAATGGGCATGGACATCCGCATTAAGTGTGTAGGTTGTCAGCACAGCGTGCTTATACCGAGGGCGAAGTTCGAGAAGAACATGAAGAAGGTGCTTCGTTCGAAGGCGGATGGACAGCAACCGGATGCGGGGAATGGATCGGAATAGGGGCTAGACCGGTTAGAAAATAGAACTATTCCGACAATTTCAAAAGACTTGCATTGGCATTTACGGTGTGTTATTATAAGTCTTGTCTTCACCACGGAGAGGTACCCAAGAGGCCCAAGGGGGCTGACTCGAAATCAGCTAGGCGTGTCAAAGCGTGCGTGGGTTCGAATCCCACCTTCTCCGCCATACATAGCGATTAACGGTTCTCGATTAAATCGAGGGCCGTTTTTTATTTGTCATCCTGAATCCTTTGAAGGGTCTCGATGGGTAGAACATAAAAAGAAGCCCTTGCGGGCTCCTTTTGACGGCGTTGTGAAGGATATGAAACTGATCACTTCTGACGTAGAAAACTTCGGATCATCGTCACGAATTCGCGGCAGAATTCGTCGTATTCATCCGATACCCTTATCGGGGCAATCTTCGAAACTTTACGATGGTGTTACAGACGGTGTCTTTAGCACAACCCCTCGCTTCTGTTCAATAAGTGTCATATTTCTACGGATTCCATTTCACAATCGTGTTCAACGGAATTGCACCTCTCATTTCGCCGTCGATAGTATGATGCGCTGAGCGGTGGTTGTTTATGCATCGAATATTAAGTCATTATTAATGCTTCGGCATCCGTTTCCACTTGCGCTCATGGTTGCTTGTCTCAGGGAAACGTTGCCCCTTGTGCAGCTTAACGATCTGCGGGTTGTTGATACCCATATGGAACGAGTTAACGCCATCTTCAATATAAGTGCCGTCGTTAGGTGCCTTGTCGCCAGGCGAGAATAATGTCCATTCACCCATCGATCTCGATCCCTCCATCATGTATGTTGCTTACGAAACACAGCATCTGTACTGTGCTTCCGTTGTAGTGTGCGTAGGGCAGGGGGATTACAAACAGGTAGAATCAGGCGGTGTTTCCGTGCTTGCCACCGCTAGGCCGATTTGGTATAGTAATATGGTATGCGAGTTAGCGCTCGCTCCTTGCTCCCGTTTACGGGGGCCGCAAAGTCCATGAGGAGGTGAATCAAATGCGCAAATATGAAGTAATGTACATCCTTCGTTCTGATGTGGAACAAGAATCTGTTCAAGCTATCGTTGACAAATTCAATGGCGTCATCACGAACGGCGGCGGTGAAGTTGCTAAAACTGACCTCATCGGTAAACGTCGTCTTGCGTATGAGATCAACAAGCAACGTGACGGAATCTTTGTTCTCGTACACTTCTCCGCTCCGGTAGAAGTAATTACAGAACTCGATCGTGTCATGAAGATTGCGGACGAAGTCGTTCGTGTTCTTATCGTTAAAGATGTTGCTTAATGATGTACGCAGGGATCGATCGATTGGGAGGTTATCGCGATGTTGAACCGTGTGATTCTGATTGGCAGATTGACGCGCGATCCTGAATTGCGCTATACGCCTGCAGGTGTCGCAGTAACGCAGTTTACGCTGGCGGTCGACCGGCCATTTACAAGTGGCGGGGGCGAACGTGAAGCTGATTTCATACCTGTCGTAACGTGGAGGCAGCTTGCCGAAACGTGTGCGAACTATCTTCGCAAGGGGCGTCTTGCAGCGGTCGAAGGCCGTATTCAAGTACGCAACTACGAGAACAACGAAGGCAAACGCGTCTATGTGACGGAAGTTATTGCCGATAACGTTCGTTTCTTGGAATCCGGTAACCGTGAGAACGGTGGCGGTGGTCGTGAAGAAAGCGGCGGCGGCGGATCGTATGGCGGAGGCAATAGCGGTGGCGGCGGCTACGGCGGTGGAGGCAATAGTGGCGGTTATGGCGGCGGTGGCAACACCGGCGGCGGATCGTATGGCGGAGGCCGCTCTGGCGGCGGAAACCAACGGAATGACAAGGATCCATTCTCGGATGACGGAAGACCGATCGATATTTCGGAAGATGATTTGCCATTTTAATTGAAAGGATGGGTTCGAACATGAGCTTCAAGCCACGCGAAGAAGGACAAGATCGTCCAGAACGTAAGTTCGGCGGACGTAAAGGCCGTAACAAGCGCCGTAAAGTGTGCTATTTCACGGTTAACAAAATCAAGCATATTGATTACAAAGACACCGATCTGCTCCGTAAATTCATCAGCGAGCGCGGCAAAATTTTGCCACGCCGTGTGACGGGTACGAGTGCGAAGTATCAGCGTCTTCTGACGGTTGCGATCAAACGCGCACGTCAAATCGCTCTTCTGCCGTACACGACGGAATAGTTCGATTACAAGAGGCAGCCGGCCAACCAGCCGGCTGCTTTTTTTGTGTCCGTGATAGATGACTAATACTTATACGCTTGCTGTTCCGCGAAATCACCGATAATGGGAAGCTTGAACCATTTGCCTTGAAGGGCGAGCAGCATTAGGGCAAGCCATAGGATGAAGGAGAGCGGCACTAGCAGGGCAGCGGCAAACCATCCGATTAACGGAATCATACCCAGAATGAGATGGATGACAATAAGCGTAGCAGAGACGATAATCGATTGCATGGCATGAAACTTAACGAACCGGCTCTGCTTCTCGAAGACGAGGAACAAGAAGCCGGTTACAAAGCTGCCGAAATAGCAAAGCATCGCGGCAACTTTGGCATCCATACCGGTCGAGGAACGGTCGGGCCCGAGCGACGGAGGCATCATCATTCATCCCTTCCTTTCTCTCAATAGGGGGAAACAAGGTTATGATCTATATATGATTGCTGGACCTTTATTATGTTTATATAGTAGGTGAAGCAGCATCAAATGGAAACGGAGGGCATACCGGGCATGAACATTGCGTTCTTTTTGCTGCCCAAGCAGCAGGTTATGCACATCCCGCAAAGTGCTACGTTAAGACAGACGCTGGAACGAATGGAGCATCATCGCTATACAGCAGTTCCTATTCTCGATCAGGACGGCAAGTACGTCGGAACGGTGACGGAAGGCGATCTGCTATGGCATATGAAAAATAACGATTTATCATTCGATCAAACCCATAAAATTAAGCTTTCCGACGTGCCCCTTCGCATGAGCAATCATCCGGTTCACGTTAATGCGAATATTCGGGATCTCATCTCGCTCGTGAAAGTGCAGAACTTCGTTCCGGTCATTGACGATCTGGAGCGGTTTATTGGCATTGTTAGACGAAGCGACGTAATCGATTATTGTGAAAAGAATATGTGGGCTGGCGAACCTTCGCGCCTTCTGTAACGGATTTGCACTCTTGCGACAAGAATAGTACGATAGTGTAAGAATTTGTAACAAACGCTATCTTGTTGCATTGGAGGGAAATTACGATGGAAGCGCAAGACAACAACCGCCGTCGAAATCGCAAGCGTCTGTTAGGTATTGCGAATTTGGCGGCGGTTTGTATTATAATTGGCGGCCTCATTGTATGGGGCAGCATGCACAATGAAATAAACGACGGCGTGAAGAATGTGACTTCCGCAAGCGGAGGAAAAGCACAGAGCGCTGGTAAAGAAGATGGGCGCTCTAATAAGGAGGGTTCGGGCAAACAAACAGCCGCTGCTGCACCTACAGGGGAACAGCAGGCGGAAGCGTTAGTGACGAATGAAGATTTGAAGATGACCTACGACATCGTTCTCAAAGGAGGACGTGTCATCAATCCCGAGACGAAGCTCGATGCGATTATGAATGTCGGGATTGTTGGCGATAAGATCGGTGTGGTGACGGCCAAGGCGCTGTCAGGCAAACGAACGATCGATGCGGCAGGGCTTGTCGTTGCGCCGGGTTTTATCGATAACTTGTCCTATGACCCGAATCCATTGGGCGTATGGAATAAGATTGCCGATGGTGTAACAAGCAACATCGCGATGCATGGCGGCACAGCGAGTCCTGATAAGTGGTATGCGTATTATGGCCGTAATGAGACGCCAGTCCATTATGGGGCAAGCTTCTTCTACTCGCAGGCGCGCAATCAATATAAGCTTGGGCGATACGACAGCGCATCTAAGGAGCAAGTGGCGCAGCTAAGAGCGCAGGCGGAGAAGGCATTGAATGACGGTGCGCTCGGTATCTCGTTCAGCCTCGAATACGTGCCAGGGGTCCAGGCATCGGAGATTGTGCCGCTGATGGAATTGGCGCATGAATACAATGTGCCGGTATATTTTCATGCTCGTTACTCCGATATGGAAGAGCCAGGGACGAATATTGATGCGTTGAACGAACTGATAGGCTATGCCCGTCAGACAGGAGCGGCGGTACATATTGATCACATCAACAGCACGGGCGGCACATTCTCGATGAAGCAGTCGCTTGCCCTCGTCGAGAAAGCGCGAGCTGAAGGACTGGATATTACAGCGTGTATCTACCCTTATGATTATTGGGGCACCTATTTGAACTCGGCAAGGTTCGATGAAGGCTGGCAGAGCCGATTCCATATTACGTACAAAGATCTGCAGCTGGCAGGCTCAACGGAGAGGCTGACAGAAGAGTCGTTCGCGCAGTATCAGAGGGAAGGCAAGCTTGCAGTCGCCTATGCGATTCCGCCTGAAGACATCGTTGAATCCATCAAGCCGAGTTATGTAATGATTGGAAGCGACGCGATTCTAGAGCCGGGATTGAACAACCATCCTCGTGCATCGGGCACCTTCGCGCGGACGATTGGGTTATATGCTCGTGAGCGAGGCGTCATTACATTGATGGAAGCAGTCGAGAAAACAAGTCTTCTCCCCGCGCAGCGTCTGGAGAAGGAAGCACCGATGCTTAAGTATAAAGGCAGAATCGCCAAAGGAATGGATGCCGACCTAGTCGTGTTCGATTATAAGACGATCATCGATCAGTCGACGGTTGAGCATCCGGAGTTGTACTCCTCCGGTATTCGATATGTGTTGATCGGCGGTCAGACAGCGCTAGATGATGGCAAGCTGAACCGCAGAGTCCATGTCGGACAGCCTGTTAGGAGTGTGTTCACCCGTGTGGACGGCACAACAAGCGGACAGCTTGATTGGAATAAGAAAGAGTATCCACTACTTTCTTACGATGGACAGCAGTATGTCGATCTATATGCTGCAGCAGAACAAGGTTATAAGATCACCTGGGATAAGATAAAACACACCTTTGACATTAGTGAAAAGGCAGAAGAGCAACAAGCAATTACAGCTGCAGCTGATTCTATAAAACTGGCGAAACAAATGCCCGCGGCTAAGACTTTGATGCTGGAGCGGGGTTATCTAGCAGTGAAGAACGAAGCGAAAGTGCAGCTGTTATCCATTGGGGAGCGGGTATTCGCGCCAGTCGAACCGCTAATGAAAATGCTAAATGTGAGTGTCGCAAATAATGGCATTACTTGGACGGCCACTGACCCGTCCTGACCATAAGCAAGGCTATAAAAACCGATAATCGCGAACAGGCAGGAAACAAGTACCTGTATGCGATTATCGGTTTTTTTGGCTGAACAAGGCTCGTCCGACATATCCTATAGCCATCAAGGTAACAGGGTGTTCAAATGGATTGAAATGTAAATATTTATACATTGATTTGTGATTATTCATAATTGTATAGTGAGAAATGCAGGCTAAATTCGAGGAGTGTAGGCGAATTAATTAGCAATAATTTACTGTAAATATTATATAAATAAATATAACTGAATATTTATCGGAATTATTGTCTATTTATTCAGCAGATGTTGTTCCGTCTCCTTGAAGTACTTGCATCAACGCAACTCCGCAACATCATGCAGTACACTACAGACCATTGGAGGATGTGTGACAATGAAGTTCAAGTTAGGGCTATCATCGCTCGCTGCAGTAATGGCGGTCGTCCTGCTCATCAGCGGATGTACGCCGAAGGATGAGAACAAAGGTACGGAGACTGGGGAGTCTGGTGCTGCTACAAGCAAAGTGTTCCGCATGAACATCTCGACCGAACCACCAACGCTTGACCCGGCACAATCGCAAGACCAAGTATCGTTCACGGTATTGAACGGCCTGTACGAGGGTCTGACTCGTAAAGATGAGAATGGTCAGAACGTACCAGGCATCGCAGAGAAATGGGACATCAGCGAAGATGGCAAAACGTACACGTTCCACCTCCGCACTGATGCAAAATGGAGCAACGGGGATCCGGTAACAGCAGGCGACTTCGAATTCGCGTGGAAACGCGTGCTTGATCCGCAGCTGAAACCCGAGCCAGCATCGTATGCTTACCAACTGTACTACCTCAAGAACGCTGAATCGTACAACACGGGCAAAGGCGCAACGGCTGATGAAGTAGGCGTAAAAGCGACAGATGAGCATACGCTCGTCGTTACGCTCAACTCGCCGACGCCGTACTTCCTGAGCCTGATGTCGTTCCAAACGTTCTTCCCGGTTCACCAATCGGTGAAAGACAATGAAGCATGGGCAGCTAGCGCATCGACGATTATTTCGAACGGTCCGTTCAAAATGGGCGACTGGCAGAAAAACACGTCGATTAAAATCGTACCTAACGAGAACTACTACGCGAAAGATCAAGTGAAGCTTGCTGGCGTAGAATTCTACGAAGTTGCAGACTCTGCAACGGAGCTGAGCATGTATCAAACGGATCAGCTCGACTGGGCAGGCAAACCGACAGGTGAAATCCCAGCCGACCAGCTGGCATCGTTGAAATCGAGCAATCCAGACGAGTTCAACCAAAAAGGTATCGCAAGCATGTACTACTATCTGTTCAACACGACGGAGAAGCCATTCAACAACGAGAAAATCCGTAAGGCTTTCTCGATGGCGATTACGCGTCAAGACATCACAGATAAAGTAACGCGCGCAGGCGAAATTCCAGCGTACGGCGTCGTGCCTCCGGGCATTGCAGGCGAGAAGGAAGAATTCCGTAAGGAAGTATCGGACAAGTACTTCGAAGAGAACTTCGACGAAGCGAAGAAACTGCTTGCTGAAGGCATGGCAGAAGAGGGTATGACGAAACTGCCAGCAATCAAGCTGACGTTCAATACGAATGACAACCATAAGAAGATTGCTCAAGCAATTGCTGATATGTGGCGTAAAAATCTTGGCGTAGAAGTTTCGATCGAGAACCAAGAGTGGGGCGTGTTCCTCGAGAACCGCAACAAGCTGAACTATCAAGTTGCACGTGCAGGTTGGGGCGCTGACTACAATGACCCAATGACGTACATTGACCTGTTCACATCGAAGAGCGGCAATAACAACACAGGCTTCGCAAGCAAAGAGTACGACGATCTTGTAGCGAAAGCATATGCGTCGACAGACCAAAAAGAGCGCATGAGCCTCATGGCTCAAGCTGAGAAGATGCTGATCGACACGCGTGCGATTCTGCCGATCTACTACTACAGCGACGTGTTCCTGGAGAAGAAAGGTTTCAAAGGAATTTTTATCGACTATAAAGGCGATATCGATTACACGCGCGGATACTACGAAGGCTAAGAGGGACGATCACTGATCGGACCATTGATTAGGTCATGTTCAACAGAGCGGGATATGTGCGAGTACTGAGCATATATCCCGCGGCTGTTTGAACGACCATTTTTGGGGAGGCATTGCCCACATGATACGTTACTTGCTGAAGAAGCTGCTCTATATGGTCGTATCTTTATTCGTCCTTGCTTCGGCAACCTTTTTCTTAATGAAAATCATCCCTGGTAATCCATTCATGTCGGAGAAAGAAATTCCGAAGGCGATTCGGGCCATGCTCGAAGCGAAGTATGGATTGGATAAGCCGCTATGGTCGCAATATCTCACGTATATCAACAACCTCATCCATCTTGATCTCGGGATGTCGATGAAGCAGCAGTACACTACTGTCTCTAGCATTATTGGAACCGGTTTCTTGTATTCCCTGCAGCTTGGCATTTTCGCCATCATTCTGTCGGTTACAGCCGGTATCGTGCTTGGTATTATTGCAGCATTGAATCATCGTAAGTTTCTTGATACGTTCACCATTTTCCTTGCCGTATTAGGTGTATCGATTCCGAACTTCGTCGTCGCATCCGGATTGCAGTATTTCTTAGGTGTAAAGCTGCGCTGGTTCGATGTTGCGGGATTGAACGATATCACCGACTATGTAATGCCGACTATCGCGCTGGCGGTGCTCCCGGCTGCATTCATCGCGCGCCTTACGCGTTCGAGCATGCTGGAAGTGCTGACGGCTGACTATATCAAGACCGCTCGTGCGAAAGGGATGTCCGGACGCATCATTCTGTACCGGCATGCGCTTCGCAATGCTATTCTTCCTGTTGTTACCTACATCGGACCGATGACGGCCAACATTATTACGGGTTCCGTTATCGTAGAGCAGATATTTGGTATCGGCGGCCTAGGCAAGTTCTTCGTTAACAGCATTACGAACCGTGACTATACGCTTATTATGGGTCTTACGTTGTTCTACGCTGTCATTCTGATGCTTGCACGTTTCGCTACGGATATTGCTTATGCATTCATTGATCCACGCATTAAGCTGAACAGCAGGAAGGAGGGGTAAGCGATGGCAACGATCGAGACAAAGCAAGGACAAGCCGTTGATGCGCAAGGGCTGACGAAGGCTGATTTTCAGAAGCTGGACCAGTCGGAGAAGAAAGGCGAGCTCGTTGTCCGGGAAAGCATTTCGGCTTGGAAGGACGCATGGCTGCGTCTGCGCTCTAACAAATATGCGATGGCGAGCCTCATCATCCTGCTGATCATCGTATTCATGGCAATCATCGGTCAATCGATCAGCGGTCATGACTATCAGTCGAACGATCTGATGGCAACGAACGAGAAGCCATCTTCGAACCACTGGTTCGGTACCGACGACCTCGGTCGCGATATGTTCGCTAGAACGTGGATGGGTGCAGGCATCTCGCTTCAGGTCGGTTTATATGCAGCACTCGTGGACCTTATTATTGGTGTCATTATTGGCGGTATTATGGGTTACTTCGGCGGCAAGGTCGATGAGATTCTAAACCGTATTTGCGATATTCTTTACTCCATTCCGAACATGCTCATCGTCATCCTGCTCATTGTCGTGCTGGAACCGAGTATGGTTACCATCGTAGTCGCACTTAGTATAACGGGCTGGATCAGCATGGCTTGGATCGTTCGGGGACAGATTATGCAGCTCAAGAATCAGGAGTATGTGCTCGCTTCCCGCTCGCTTGGCGCGAGCGCTGGACGGATCTTGTTCCGGCATCTGATTCCGAACGCGATTGGTCCGATTATCGTTACGCTGACGATGACGGTCCCGAATGCAATCTTCGCGGAAGCATTCCTAAGCTTCCTCGGTCTTGGCGTTCAATCGCCTGCCGCATCGCTCGGCACGATGATCAATGATGCATTGAAAGCCATGACGATCTATCCTTGGCGGATGCTGTTCCCGGCTGTTCTGATCAGCTTGACGATGCTTTGCTTTAATATCTTCGGCGACGGTCTGCGCGACGCGCTTGATCCGAAGATGAAGAAATAAATCGCTGCAAAAGGCAGCTCAAATACAAAGTAGCTCGTGGAGAAACACAAATAAATAACTTTTAGGAGGTGGCAGCCATGGAACGAATATTAGAGGTTAAGGATCTGCGCGTGAACTTCAAAGTTCGCGGCGGAACCGTACAGGCGGTTCGCGGCGTTAACTTCCACGTCAACAAGGGAGAGACGGTCGCAATCGTCGGCGAGTCTGGCTGCGGCAAAAGCGTAACGGCTCAGTCACTCATGCGTCTAGTTCCTTCCCCTCCGGCTGTAACGACAGGTTCCATTACGTTCAAGGGTGAAGAGATTCTGACGAAGTCGCTCCGGCAGATGGAGAGTGTCCGCGGTAAAGAGATGGGCATGATCTTCCAGGATCCGATGACTTCCCTTAACCCAACGCTTACGATCGGCAAACAGATTGCGGAAGGTCTCGTTAAGCACCAAGGCCTGAGCGCGGCAGCAGCGAAGCAGCGTGCGGTCGAGATGCTCAAGCTGGTCGGCATTCCGAATCCGGAATCGCGGGTCAACCAATATCCGCATGAGTTCTCGGGCGGTATGCGTCAACGCGGGATGATCGCAATTGCGCTGGCGTGCAATCCATCGCTCTTGATCGCCGATGAACCGACGACGGCTCTGGACGTGACTGTACAAGCGCAGATCATGAACGTGATGAAGGATCTGCAGGTGAAGTTCGGTACATCGATCATTCTTATTACCCATGACCTTGGCGTTGTTGCTGACGTAGCGGATCGTGTCATCGTTATGTATGCAGGCAAGGTAGTGGAGTCGGGTAAAACCCGTGATATATTCAAAAATCCGAAGCATCCGTACACACGCGGATTGCTTGAGTCGGTACCTCGGCTTGACCAGAAGAAGGACGAGCCGCTTATTCCGATCTACGGCACACCGCCGGATCTGATCAAGCCGCCAGCAGGCTGCGCATTCGCTGCACGATGCAAAGAAGCAATGCGCGTCTGTCTGCCCAACGATCCGGCACTCGTATCGGTAGAGGGTGAAGATCATCGGGCCGCATGCTGGCTCAATCACCCGCTCGCCGGTGAAGGAGGGGAAAGCGCATGAACAGCAGCGCTCCAGCACCATTCGTGAAAACATCGAACAGCGATGCGCTGATCGAAATTCACGATCTGAATAAGCATTTCAATCTCGGCGGGGGACAAATTCTGAAAGCCGTCAGCGATGTGAATTTGAAAATCGGCCGCGGCGAAACGCTTGGCGTCGTCGGCGAATCCGGCTGCGGCAAGTCGACGATGGGACGGACCGTCATGCGTCTATACGAGCCGACTTCCGGTAACGTTATGTTCGACGGCAAATCGCTGTATGATCTGAAGGGTTCGCAAATGAAAGCAGTCCGCCGCGATATGCAGATGATTTTCCAAGATCCGTACGCATCGCTTAACCCGCGGATGACGATTACCGATGTCATCGGGGAAGCGCTCGATATTCATAAACTTGCCGGCAGCCGTGCCGAGCGGAAGAAGAAGGTTGAGTCGCTGCTTGATGTTGTCGGTCTCAACCCGGATCACGCGACGCGTTATCCGCATGAGTTCTCCGGCGGTCAGCGCCAGCGGATCGGTATCGCCCGCGCGCTCGCGGTGCAGCCGAAGTTCATCATCGCCGATGAGCCGATCTCCGCACTGGACGTATCGATCCAAGCGCAAGTCGTGAACTTGATGCAGGACCTTCAGCGGAAGATGGGACTGACGTACTTGTTCATCGCGCATGACCTGTCGATGGTTAAGCATATCAGTGACCGAGTTGCGGTCATGTATCTTGGCCGAGTAGTGGAATTGGCGGAAAGCAGCGAGCTGTACGCGAACCCAGCGCATCCATACACGCAGGCGCTGTTGTCGGCTATTCCGATTCCTGACCCTGATATCGAGGCGGAGCGGGAGCGTGTGGAGCTTAAAGGCGAGCTGCCGAGCCCGATCAATCCGCCAAGCGGCTGCCCGTTCCGTACGCGCTGTCCGCTCGCAACCGAGAAGTGCGCCAAGGATACGCCGGCGCTCGCTGAAGTGAAGAAAGGCCATTTTGCGGCCTGCCATTATGCATCGGTATAATAACCAGCCGATACGGCTTAATATGGCCTGCCTTTAGGCGGCATAACGAAAACACCTTCAAGGATTGCATGTCCATGTCTGATGAAATGGAGATGACCTTGCAGGTGTTTTTATTTTGGACAATAGCAGGTATTGAAGAGGATTCGTCACTTCCATAGGGCAACGCTGCTATTGCCGCTCACTTACCTTCTAATGTGGGGAAAAAAAGTTTCAGGCACTGCCAATCATCATATTCATGTCTAAGTTGCTCGAATATGTACAGATGATGGTCGACATAGGAAAATAAGCAGGTTTGTTTTCGTCGAATGAAGCACAGTCATGACTGTTACTGGCTGAAGCGCCTAGCGGTGCGCCCCATGTGTACGATTTCGGATTTATGCTATAATGAGCTGTAAAGCTTTAGTGAATGCACACCCTGGAGTCTGACGCTTTGATCAAATCCAAGGAAGTATAAGTTTCACTCTATACTTGGACTTGGATTTCTCCCGAATGAAACAAACTGTGCCATTCAAATGGGCGACAGCCGTTTCACCTTGGAAAGTGGAGGAGGTTTCGGTATGCGAGGTACTGAACGCGAAATGGATGTGGCGAAGCGCGCACAAACAATCGACTGGCTGAAGACGGAGATCGTCGATCAGGTGGCTCGGCTGTTTCGGTCGTTGTGGGAGGGAAGTACGGTCAGGCTGACGGACAGTCTGGCGAGTCTGATCTCCAGCTGCTATGTTCTTGGACGGCGCTTAGGAATCTCCTACAAGGAACTCGATGACGCCGTGCTCGCTAAGCTTCGCAGGCTCTCACAGGAAGGCCATACGCTGGAAGACGATTATGGCGATTTATCGCGACTGGAAGATCATATTCGCAAGAGGTGAACGGGTTGAACACCGGCAAACATTCGCTGATCTGGAGCGCAGTACTTCTTCTGCTTATGCTCTCGATGGCTGTGCCCCTACTTAACGTTATTTCCATTCTGTTAATGATGGTTCCTTACGTGGTGCTGTACGCATCACTGTCACGCCGGTCTTTCGTGGTTCATATCGCGATCGTATGGGCCGTATCGTCCTTGCTGCTTGGCTGGGTCGCCCCGCTGCTCGGACTTTTCTTCATCGTACCGTCGGTCATTATGGGGCACTTGATCGTGAAACATTCTCCGCCGGGAAGAGTACTGGTATCCGGTATACTGTCGCTGCTCGGCATTATGCTGCTTGAGCTGCTCTTATTCAATCTAATCTTCGATCTGTCCCTGATCGGCGAGATGGGCAATGAGATACGGGAAATGACGAACACGCTGCACAATGATGGGTTGCTGCCAGCCGAGTGGTCGGCGGACCTGACGGATTCGCTCGTGAAGATGGTTACGCAATCGATTCCGGTTGTCATTATTACGGTATCGTTCCTCTATGCGGCCGTAACGCAATATATTAGCCACGTTGTGCTCAATCGATTAGATATGCGTGTGCCGTCCATGCCGAAGGCGCATGATTGGAAGCTGCCGCGCATCATGGTGTTTTACTATTTGGTCGCTCTAGTGCTTAGCATGATCATTGAGTCGGATGACTCGTTTCTGTCGGTTGCATTGCTGAATCTGGTGCCGCTGCTCAAGCTGGCATTCACGATTCAAACGATTGGCTTCTTCTACTTTATTGCGAAGCAGCGCAGCTGGTCGAAAGCCGTACCGTTCGTAATAGCGGTTGTCGTGTTCATGCTGCCGCCGCTCAGTCTTATTGGTCTGCTGGATACAGCTTTCCCGATTCGGAAGGCGTTCGAGAAACGATGACACAGGAGCGGAGAAGAAATGCCTAAGTTTCTAGTCAAGCGATGGCACGGCATGCACCAGCTATGGGCGTTCGTGCTGCTGCTGCTCCTGTCGGCCGCACTCACCTTCTTCAACTGGGTGATCGGATTGGCAGGACTGATCTTAACGATTGCGGTAGGCATCTACGCCGTCTATGCGGAGCGGGCATTCCGGCGCGACCTGAAATCCTACCTTGGGACGTTGTCCTATCGGGTGAAGAAAGCAGGCAGCGAGGTTATTAGCGAGCTGCCATTTGGTATTATCATTTATGATGATGAGCGTATCGTGGAATGGAACAACGCTTATGCGGCGCGCATTTTTGACCAGGATTCGGTCGTGGGCATGCCGCTCGGGGAATTGTTCCCTTCGAAGAAGGAGAGCAAGAACAGCGAAGGCATCTATGAAGTGACACTTGGCAATCGGGTGTTCGAGCTTAACTTCAAGAGCAAGGAACGAATGGTCTATATCCACGATATTACGCTTATGTGGCAGCTGGCCCGCAAGCATGATGACGAGAAGCTCGCGCTTGGCGTGGTGCTGATGGATAACCTTGATGAAGTGACGCAGGGGATGGACGATCAACAGCGGACGACGCTGTTATCGAAGGTCACAACGGAAATTACCGACTGGGCGCAAAAGTATCACACTTATTTGAAGCGTCTCAGCTCGGACCGTTTCCTCATTATTACCGATCAGAAGACACTGAAGCAGCTGGAGCAAAGCCGCTTCGAGCTGCTTGACGAGGCGCGTGAGATTACGGCAGAGAACAAAATTCCGGTCACGCTCAGCATCGGCTTCGCTGCCGGCGCTGAATCGGTGACGGAGCTTGGTCAGTGGATGCAGACGAGCCTTGATATTGCGCTTGGACGAGGCGGAGACCAGGCGGCTGTGAAGGTTGGCGAACGGCAGTCATTCTACGGCGGCAAGTCCAATGCGGTAGAGAAGCGTACGCGGGTACGCGCCCGCGTCGTCGCGCATGCGCTGCGGGATATGATTCGAGAGAGTAACAATGTCGTCATTATGGGCCATCGCATGCCGGACATGGACGCTCTTGGCGCAGCCATCGGCGTGCTGAAGGCGGCCCAGCTGTTCAATAAGGAAGCCTACATTGTGCTTGAGGGTATCAACCCGGCGATTCAGAGAATGATGGAGATGCTGAAGGAGGACGAGCGCATCATCAAGCGAATCGTCTCGCCGGAGCAGGCGCTTCATCTTGTTGAATCGAAGACGCTGGCAGTCGTTGTGGATACGCATAAAGCATCCATGGTGAAAGAGCCGCGCCTGCTGCAGCAGACCGATCGAATCGTCGTTATCGACCACCATCGCCGGAGCGAGGAGTTTATCTCCAAGTCCGTGCTCGTCTATATGGAGCCTTATGCTTCATCAGCATGTGAGCTCGTAACGGAGCTTCTGCAATACATTCATGAGCGGATATCGCTAGATGTACGTGAAGCAACAGCGCTGCTTGCAGGCATTACGGTTGATACCAAGAGCTTCTCGCTTCGGACAGGTGCCCGCACATTCGAGGCTGCATCGTTCCTGCGTCGCAACGGCGCCGATTCGATGCTCATTCAGCGAATGCTGAAGGAAGATCTTGAGGAGTACATTCTGAAGGCGGATATCATCAAGCATGCAGAGGTACTGTATGACCATATCGCGATTGCGGTGACGGAGCCGGGTCGCAAATATTCGCAGCTTCACATTGCGCAGTCAGCCGACACGCTGCTTAATATGACCGGTATCTACGCTTCGTTCGTCATCAGCGAACGGCCGGATGGTCTGATCGGCGTCAGTGCCCGCTCGCTCGGTGCGATGAACGTACAGGTCGTTATGGAGCGGCTTGGCGGCGGCGGCCACTTGACGAATGCGGCTGCGCAGCTGGAATGCGGCGTGCGGGAAGCATCGGCTCGGCTGCGCAGAATTCTAGAAGAGATCGAAAAGGAAGAGGGGTTATTCGAATGAAGGTTATCTTTCTGCAAGATGTAAAGGGACAAGGCAAGAAGGGCGAGGTTAAAGAAATCTCCGAAGGTTATGCACGCAACTTCCTGCTGCCTAAGGGTCTCGTAAAGGAAGCTTCGGCGGGCAACATTAATACGTTGAAAGCACAGCAGAACTCCGAGCAGAAACGCAAGGATAAAGAGAAGGAAGATGCGCAGGCACTTGGCGTTCGCCTTGCAGAGCTGACGGTTGTCATTAAGGCAAAAGCCGGCGAAGGCGGCCGACTGTTCGGTGCGATTACAAGCAAGCAAATTGCCGAGGCGCTTGAAGCACAGACAGGTGTACGGCTTGATAAACGTAAGATCGAGCTAGCGGATCCGATTCGTACGCTAGGCGTAACCCAGATTCCTGTGAAGCTTCACACGGAAGTGAAGACGACGCTGAAGGTGCAAGCAGCCGAAGAATAACGCTGAATGAAACCTGCCTTATGCAGGCTGTAATAGAAGGACAATCCGCTCGCGGAGTCAGGTGCATGAATGATTAGCGCCGGCCGCGGGCGGCTGTTCGTTTAAAGGGGACTAGAGAACACCATAGACAAGAGCGGAGTGGCTTTGAGCTCCGCTCAAAGACCCTGATGTAGCAGCGGAGTGGCTTTGAGCTCCGCTCAAAGACCCTGATGTAAGGAGTGATATCCCATGAGCATGAACCCGGATCAATTGGCATTTGACCGTATACCGCCGCAAAATCTGGAGGCGGAGCAGGCCATTCTCGGCGCCGTCCTGCTGCAGGGCGAAGCGCTGATTACGGCAATGGAGCGGGTGAAGAGCGACGACTTCTACAGCGCAGCGCATCAGCGCATATTCGAAGCGATGGTCGAGCTGGGCGAAAGCGGTCAGCCGATCGACCTTGTTACGCTGACCGCCTATCTGCAAGACCGTCAGATGCTCGAAGAGGCAGGCGGCATTACGTATCTCGCGAAACTGGCGAATGCTGTTCCAACCGCGGCCAACGTAGAGTACTACGCACAGATCGTCGAAGAGAAATCGATGCTCCGCCGCCTCATTCGTACAGCAACGAACATCGTATCGAGCGGTTATGCGGCAGAGGATGATGTCGGCTCACTGCTGGGCGAAGCCGAGCAGAAAATTCTTGAAATCTCAAACCGTCGTTCTAGCAGCGGCTTTATCTCGATCCGGGATGTGCTCATGGAGGTATTCGAACGGGTCGAGATGCTCTACTCGAATAAGGGCGGTTCATCCGGTATTCCGTCGGGCTTCTCGGACCTCGATAAGATGACTTCAGGCTTTCAACGAAGCGACTTGATCATCGTAGCTGCTCGTCCTTCCGTAGGTAAGACGGCATTCGCGCTTAATATCGCACAGAACGTCGGCGTGCGGGCTAAGGAAACCGTGGCCATCTTCAGTCTCGAGATGAGCGCGGCGCAGCTCTGCCAGCGTATGATTTGCGCCGAGTCGAACGTAGACGCAGGCCGTATGCGGACAGGTTTCCTTGAGGGCGACGATTGGGAAAAGCTGACGATGGCGATCGGCTCGCTGTCGGAGGCGGAGATCTATATCGATGACACGCCAGGTATTACAGTAGCGGACATTCGTGCAAAATGCCGGAGGCTGAAGAAGGAACGCGGACTCGGCATGATTCTGATCGATTACTTGCAGCTCATTCAAGGCCGCGGCAAAGCAGGCGAGAACCGGCAGCAGGAAGTATCCGAAATCTCGCGTACGCTGAAGCAGATCGCCCGTGAGCTCGAAGTGCCGGTTATTGCACTGTCTCAGCTGTCGCGGGGCGTAGAGCAGCGGCAGGACAAGCGTCCGATGATGTCTGACCTTCGGGAATCGGGATCGATCGAGCAGGATGCCGATATCGTTGCGTTCTTATACCGTGACGATTACTACGATAAGGAATCCGAGAAGAAGAACATTATCGAGATCATTATCGCGAAGCAGCGGAATGGTCCGGTCGGTACGGTTGAACTGGCTTTCTTGAAGCAGTTCAATAAGTTCGTCGGTCTTGACCGAACGCATCAAGAACCGGCCTCATAACGACGCCATAGTTACAGTTATATAGGAATTGAAATTGAAACAAGCGGCCCGATGCATGCGATGCATCGGGCTTTTTTTGATTAATAGGCTGTATCCCGCTCATAAAATCAACATCGCCCGCAAATAATAATCCAGAATGCAATTCACTGGACGAAGAGTTGTATTATTTCCGAACATTCGCATAGGCCGCTGTATAATTGTTCGCGTTTTAATTGACTTTGAGCGGTGCGGCTGATACACTAGTCATGCTGCCTTCAGTTCGATTGCGGCCTTGGTTCTGCCTGTCCACATGACTGAAAGCTTACAGGTCGCGGACGAAGGACGAGCTGGGCGTCTGATCGGAGTTGGCAATCAATTTTCGGTGCAAGTCAGCATCGGGCGGGGGTATGATCATGTCTACGGTTGTTGTTGTCGGAACGCAGTGGGGAGACGAAGGGAAAGGCAAGATTACCGATTATTTGGCGGAAGGTGCCGACGTCGTCGCTCGTTACCAAGGCGGTAATAATGCGGGTCATACGATTCTGATCGGTAATAAAAAGTATAAATTGACGATGGTTCCTTCGGGCATCTTCAATGAGAATAAAATTTGTGTCATCGGCAACGGTATGGTAATCAATCCATCGGCTCTTATCGATGAAATTAACTATATTCATGAGAATGGTTTCAAAACGGATAACTTGAAAATTAGCGACCGCGCGCACGTTATTATGCCTTATCACCTCGTGCTTGACGGTCTTGAAGAAGAGCGCAAAGGCGATAACAAAATCGGTACGACGCGCAAAGGTATCGGCCCTGCGTATATGGACAAAGCAGCACGCAACGGTATTCGTATCGCTGATCTGATGGATGCAGAGGAGTTCACGCAGAAAGTGACTCGTCTCATCGCCGAGAAGAACCAAGTGATCCAGCAGGTGTACGGCGGCGAGCCGCTTGACGCTGCATCGATCATCGCAGAATATCTTGTTCACGCAGAGACGCTGCGTCCATACGTAACGGATACTTCCGTTGTACTGAACGACGCAATCGATTCGAACCAGAAAGTACTGTTCGAAGGCGCGCAAGGCGTTATGCTCGACATCGACCAAGGTACGTACCCGTATGTAACTTCGTCGAACCCATCGGCTGGCGGCGTGTGCATCGGCTCCGGCGTAGGTCCATCGAAGATCCAACAAGTTATCGGCGTAGCCAAAGCTTACACGACTCGCGTTGGCGACGGTCCGTTCCCTACGGAACAAGACAATGAAACAGGCGCATGGATCCGCGACCGCGGCCATGAGTACGGTACGGTTACAGGCCGTCCACGCCGTGTCGGCTGGTTCGATACGGTAGTTGTTCGCCACGCTCGCCGCGTGAGCGGTATTACGGGCCTGTCGCTCAACTCGCTGGACGTATTGTCCGGTCTTGAGACGGTTAAGATCTGCGTCGCTTACAAATGCCGCGGCGAAATCATTCACCACTACCCAGCATCCCTGAAACTGATCTCGGAATGCGAAGCGGTGTATGAAGAACTGCCAGGCTGGAGCGAAGATATCTCGAACGCGAAGACGCTCGAGGATCTGCCAGAGAACACGCGCCGCTACGTAGAGCGCGTATCCGAGCTGACGGGCATTCCGATCGCGATCTTCTCGGTCGGCCGTAACCGCGAGCAAACGAACATCGTAACGCCAATCTACAAGTAATTCGTAATTATAAAGAGGAAGGCAATCGAAGCGAAAGCTTTGGTTGCCTTTTTTGTTTGCTCGGGGTTTGTGAAAATATTATGGAAACTAAGACGGGTAAAAGCACACCTGTTGTTTGGTGTTGTATCTATGTCCATAAATAGATGCGGCAAAACGCCACTTAATCCGTTACTAGGCACGAATAGCTGCACTCCGGCTAATAGTAAGTGGTGAAAAGCTCCACTTAATCCTGATTTAGAGCAGTCAATATGGAAATAGGTGTGGTATACCAACGCTTATTTCTTAGTAAGCTCGAGAAAATAGGCTAACTTAAGCAGTACATATTGGCACTCGATCTAAGCATGCCATAGCTTGCCCGCCCTTCTTTCCGAGGCTCCATAGGAGGACCAAGGAGAGAAAATACACTCGAACAAAAGCTGTACCCCACAGGGGCACGCGACTCCCACCACGCAGTAACATATCCGCGTCTCTCTACTTCCCACGTTCCTCGAAGCGGAGGACGTGGGTGAAAAAACAAGCTCGAACAAGAGTTGTGCCCCCAAGGGGCACGCGACTCCTACCACGCAGTAACATATCCGCGTCTCTCTACTTCCCACGTTCCTCGGAGCGGAGGACGTGGGTGAAAAACAAGCTCGAACAAGAGTTGAGCCCCACAGGGGCACGCGACTCTCAGCACGCAGTAACTTAACCGCGCCTCTCTACCCCTTACGTTCCTCATACCGGGGTCCCGGGGTTGGAAACCCCGGGGGTCCTCCCTAGCAGGGAGGATTTAGGTGGGTAGAAAATTTGGTTTAAGCCGTTAAGAAAAATAAAGCAGTTAGATTCTCAAAATAAGGGGTCCCAGGGGACAACGTCCCATGGGGTCCTCCTTAGCAGGAGGATTTAGGCGGTGCAAGTTTACCTTCCTCTCTAGCTGACCATACTGGTTGTAGACAAGCCTAAGAGATAGAGAGTGTCGTCCGTAGGAGCGGTCACAAGAGGATACGGAGGGAATAAGCATGTGGAAAATGTTCGGCTGGGTCGGACGCGCGATAGCTGTCGGTCTGATCGCCAGCTTTTTGTCTATATGGACAACCGGCTATATCGTCAATAGTTACGTAGAGTCGCTGCTGAAGCAGTATAATATGCCGCTGGATGTGCAGCCGTTCGCGCTGTCAGGCGTGTGGGGCAAGCTGTGGGGAGCCGATCCGGTGACGGCCGATAACGCAGGAGTTGCCGATAAGGGCAGTTCTTCGAATGGCGATGATAGCAGCGAAAATGGCACGAACAGCACGAATGGCGTCGGCAACGGTACGGGTTCTTCGACAAATGACGGCAGTACCGGTACGAACGGGACTGGAGATGGAGCGGGTGAAGGGGCGAATGGGACATCAACCGGAGATGATAGTGCCACAGGGAGCAATTCGACAGAGGGGATTGGTGACGATCCAGTTGCTATAGACGCGTTCGGCCAGGATAAAGAAGGCGCAATAACAGGCAGCGGCGGCGGTACAGGACCAAAGACGGAAGCGGGCGGTACAGCGGTTACGACAGAAGAAATGACCGAAGCGAAAAACCAGCTTACTGACGCGGATAAAGACCAATTGTTCGAGTTGCTGGCAACGAAATTGCCGCAGGAAGCGTGGCAAACCATATCCACTTATACGGAGAACGGCTTGACGGATCAAGAGCTGACGAATATCCAGCAAATTGTCGCTCAGTATCTAACGGAGGAACAATATAAGCAGTTTATGGACATTCTGAAAAAATATTAATCCTTTTGTCGAACCGAATTATTTGCTTCCAACTTTTTTACTATGGTACAGTAAAGAGCGTAAACATTCCAAGCGAATGTTACGCTTTATTTGTTTTTAATTCCAAATATATCCAATCTATGCCAACGAGAGTATAAGAGGTTAGAAAAGAGAAGGAGATTGTCATGACCGTTAACAAGGATTCCAAGCCGGGCAATACCGGATTGCAAGCCGTATTACGGTTGTACCGGTATGTTCGGAAAGCAGCAGTATCGCTAGTTAGAGCCCCAGAGGGAGCATCCGGTAACCGATATCGCCGAGTCGCGTTGATTACGGCCGTGGTCGGTGTTGTTGGCGTGCTTGCAGTCGTAGGCGGCAAACAATACGTAGAGGCCAATACGGTAGATTACTATAATGTTAAGATGAACGACCAGCTGGTCGGCACAGTGGACAAGCCCGAGTCGGTAGAAGCTATGCTGCTCAGCAAGGCAGATGAAGTCAAGAAGGCTCACCCAGATGTGAATATGGTACTAGATACAGGCAAAGTGTCCTATGAGCCGGCAAGCGGCTATAAGGCAGAGCCGGAGACGGAAGCGACAATCGCGAAGCTGGAAGGTATGCTTACCTCCTATGCTACGGGCGTTGAAGTGAAGGTCAACGGTAAGGTTGTCGGCGTGGTGAAAGACCGTGAGACGGCCGATCGCATTATGGAGAAGGTAAAGAACAAGTTCACGCCACAGACCAAGGCGAAGTCGTCGGGGCAAGTAACGGCGCTCGCATACAGCGGTGATACGGACACAGGCTCGGATCGCAAGCTGAAGAAAGTCGAAATTATCGATGATATCGATAAGACAGCGGTCAATATTGACCCAACGAAGATCGTGGATGAGGCGACGCTGTATCAGAAACTCGTCGTTGGCAATCTTACAAGTACGAAATATACGGTCCGCGAAGGCGACTGTGTTGGTTGTATAGCAGATAGCATGAATATCTCGAAGCAAGTTATCTATGAGAATAACCCTTGGATCGTAGACGATCTGATCAAGGTCGGCGATGTGCTCGATCTGACGGTGAAGAAACCGGCAGTCACTGTTCGCACGGTGGAGAGCGTATCGGAGGTTGTGACGACTGACCCTCAGGTCGTGTATCGGACGAGTGCAAATATGCGCGTTGGCGAGTCGAAGGTGCTGCAGCAGGGCAGCGGCGGCAAGAAACGTCTGACGTACCGATTGACGAAGGACAACGGTTATCTGATGAGCGAAGAGCTGATCGGATACGAGGTGCTGAAGAAAGGTACACCGAAGATCGTTGTAAAAGGCACGAAGGTTGTACAAGGCGAAGGCTCGGGCGCATTCTCTTGGCCGATCAGCAGTCACACGCTGTCGAGCAGCTTCGGCAGACGTTGGGGCAAACTGCATGAAGGCATCGACTTGGTTGGCAGCAGCACGATTATGGCAGCCGATGATGGTGTCGTTGAATTCGCTGGACAGAAGAGCGGCTACGGCAATTGCGTTATCATCAATCATAAGAATGGTTACAAAACGTTGTACGGGCATATGAAGTCGATCTCTGTGAAGAAGGGCCAGATCCTGGAGAAGGGCGATAAGGTTGGCGTAATGGGCAATACGGGCCATTCGACCGGCACGCATCTTCACTTCGAGATTCAGAAGAACGGCGTCGTTCAGAACCCGCTCAAATATTTGTAAGACTCGTTAGCATCGCATAACCGGCAGAGCGCCGGCATGCGGTGCTTTTTTAATACGAATGGAAGTGTCAACGGGTGGAGGCAGAGCAAAGGACTATTCTGGGCGGAGTCAGCATGTATGGATTGGCGGGGGATAGTTGGCTGAAGGAGCGTTGGATGTGCGAGGCGAACGAGCATTCTTGCATCAGAACAGTAGGTTGGAGCACTTACTTATGGCAGAGGGCTGCGGACGGCGTGATTATCTGCGGGGATAGAGTTGAGTTTAGGAAAGGAATGCGAATGGGACTACACAGCGCTTTTGTCGAGGCCCATGGCATGCTGGGCGATGAGCACTGGCTTCGGTTGGACATCTTGTTGGTCACGGACGACGGGTCTTGCCGACAGCAGACTGCTGCTCTGGCTGAGTGCGGCTGCAAGTACGATGGCTGCGGCTGCGGTCTGGACGAGTCGGTTCTTCCGACGGCGATTCGTTCGGTTCATGAGGAAAGGTCACTCTCGCTTTCAATGGGTTAGATCATTTGTTTGACTGTGTTCATTGTAGAGCACAATGTTCAACAGAGTATGAAACGAATGTTAAATCTAGATTAGAATCGCCATCCAATTGTTTCTCCGATCATGAAAGAGTTTTCATTGGGACTGCAAGGGCGGGTATGGTAAAATGGAACTGTTAGACGTATGAGAAACTATTACGGGCGGGCGGTGAAGCCATGCACGGCAAAATATTAGTAGTTGACGATGAACAGCCGATTGCTGACATCTTGAAATTCAACCTCGAGAAGGAAGGCTACGAGGTCATCTGTGCTTTCGACGGCGGCGAGGCGGTACGTCTCGCTTATGAGGAGCGTCCGGATCTAATGCTGCTCGATTTGATGCTGCCAGTGAAGGATGGCATGGATGTATGCCGCGAAGTAAGAGCGAACCTTCAGCTGCCAATCATTATGCTGACGGCGAAGGATACGGAGCTCGACAAAGTGCTGGGCCTGGAGCTTGGCGCAGACGATTATGTGACGAAGCCGTTCAGCACGCGGGAGCTGCTGGCACGGGTGAAAGCACATTTGCGCAGGCAGAAGAAAGCAAGCGAAGCTGTGGCAGAAGCGCAGACGGCTGCTGCTGACGCGGCTGTTGCGAATGGGGCCGCCGAAGCGGAGCAGAGCAAGAATGGTCTGACGATTTTTAACTTGTTCATTGATACCGACATGTATGTCATCTATAAAGATAACGAACCACTCGACCTCACGCATCGGGAGTACGAGCTTGTCTATTACTTGGCACGCAACAGCGGCAAGGTGATGACACGCGAGCACCTGCTGCAGGCGGTATGGGGATTTGAATATTTCGGCGATGTGCGCACAGTCGATGTGACCGTACGTCGTATTAGAGAGAAAATCGAAGACGATCCGAGCCGACCGGAGTACATTCTGACGCGGCGCGGTCTTGGCTACCTGATGCGCAACCCCAAATCAGGCGGCTTCGGGTTTGCATGAACGGGATTCGGCTGTTCCGTACCGTTCAAGTTAAGCTGATTATTATCTATGTGCTGCTCATTCTTATTGCGATGCAGCTCATAGGTGTCTATTTCATTAGTACGGTCAAGAACTCGCTGACCGAGAGCTTCACAAGCAACCTGAAGGATCAGGCCAACCTGCTGTCCGAGATGGCGGTGCCGACCCTATCAGGCAAGGGAGTAAGCCGGGATGAGAAGACTTCGGATACAGCGGAGCTGAGCAACCTGGTGCGCAACCTGTTCTCCATTAGCGAAGCAGAGATTCAAGTGCTCGACAGCAGCGGCAAAGTTCTCGCGACTTCGGTAGCGTCGCATCAGTCGTACGTAGGCAAGAAGAACACGTCACTGGCGGTTACGCGCGCGCTGCAGTCGATTCGCGATAACGAAGAAGAAATTATCGATGAAGATAATGTTCGGAAGAAAATTATCGCCCAACCGGTCATCTATGAAGGCGGGCGAGTCATCGGCGCTGTCTATATTGTGGCGTCGATGAACGATCTGTACAACACGATGGATCGCGTCAACCGGATCTTCGTTACCGGTACGCTGCTCGCGCTTGGTCTGACAGGCGTGCTCGGCGTTCTGCTGGCGCACACGATTACGAGCCCGATCAAGACGCTGACGCGGTCCGCCGCAGCCATTGCTGAGGGTCGGTTCGATCAGCAAGTAAAGGTGCTCGGCGACGACGAGATCGGCCGATTGAGCGAAGCGTTCAACGATATGACGGATCGACTGCGCGAAGCGCTGTCGGTCAACGAAGAGGAGCGGGACAAGCTCGCGTCTGTCCTTGCGAATATGAGTGACGGTGTCGTGGCTGCCGACCAGAGCGGTCATGTCATCGTCTCTAACCGTCGCGCGCTTGAGCTGCTGGAAGTAGCGGAGTGCGAAGGCGAGCCGCTGACGAAGCTTCTTGGCCTATCGCATGACGATATGATCGAGCTGCAGAAGAGCGGCGGTTCGCGCTTGCTGCATCAAGAGAGCGAGGATGGCGAATGGCTGCTGCGTGTAACGTTCACGCCTGTACATCGCCGCGATAAGGGAACAACGAGTACGATCGTCATTCTTGAGGATGTAACCGAGCAGGAGAAGCTGGAGCAGTCACGCCGCGAGTTCGTCGCGAACGTATCGCATGAGCTGCGCACGCCGCTGACGACAATCAAGAGTTATGCCGAGGCGCTGGACGAAGGCGCGCTTGACGAGCGCCAGCTGGCGGATCGTTTCGTTAACGTTATTCGCAACGAGACGGAACGGATGATTCGTCTCGTGACCGATCTGCTGCATCTGTCGCGATTCGATTCGAATCAGGCGCCGCTGCGGCGGAGTGCGACGAATTTGCCTGATCTGCTCGAGGAAGCGGCGGACCGATTTGCTTTCCAGATGAATCAGAAAGAGATTCAATCCGAGGTGCGCATCGAGGACGGCGTTGGGTACGTCTGGCTCGATCGCGACGGCATCGACCAAGTACTTGATAATCTGCTATCCAATGCAATCAAATATACGCAGGGCGGCGGCAGCATTGTGCTGAGCGTTCGCAGGCCGGATGCACATTCGGTGTCCATCAGCGTCAAGGACGCCGGCATAGGTATTCCGAAGAAGGACATGGGACGCATCTTCGATCGGTTCTATCGGGTCGATAAGGCGCGTTCGCGCAATATGGGCGGTACCGGACTAGGACTTTCTATTGCCCGGGAAATCGTCCGTGCCCACGGCGGGAGTATCTCGCTCGACTCCGAACTGAATGTAGGAACGACGGTAACGTTCACGCTGCCGACGCCTGACATCCGGGAAGGAGGCGAATCGTCATGATCGAGAAGCTGAAGACGGTTATTCTGAGCGTGCTCATTGTGCTTAGTCTGCTGCAGAGCTACTGGCTCGCTTACAGCATGCCGGGTCTCGCAGCGAGAGTCCGCACCGGCATCGATTACGTGAATACGGAGCAGATGGGGCCGGTGGAGCAGATCGAGAACGTTATTTTTCCCGAGTCGATCGTGCTTCATATGGGGCAGTCCCAGCATACGGTGCTGTACCCGCCGACGAACTTCTATGATCTCGTGTTCCGCAAGATTCAAGCGGTCGGTTTCAAGAGCTTCACGCGTTATGCGAAGTCGAGCTATGACTGGAATCAGATCCGCGACAAGAAGAAGGGCGTCGAGCTCCGATTCGACGGTGTCCCGGTAGCGCTGCTCGGCAAGCTGATGAAGCTGGAGGGCGACCTGCTGTTCACGGCGGATCGAATCGATCGGATCTGGATCTACATGGACGAGGATACCGAATTGGTTCACGCGTTCTTGATCAGCTCCGACGGCCGTACCGTCTATGAAGCATCCCGTACCGATATTACGGCGCGCGATGTGGAGGAATATATCGGATTCGGTCAGTACGGGACATCGTATAAGCCGGATGGCGATATTTATTTGCCGGAGATATCGATCGAGGCGGTCGAGGCAGTCGTCGGCTACAAAACGTACACGGCGGAGCAAATGCAGCGCAGCCTGTTCGCTGATCCAGGTACGACGAGGACGCTGGAGAACTTGAATGGCGCATTGATCTTTACGGATGGCAAGCGTGGTCTGCAGATTGAGCAGAATGGCAAATGGGCGAGCTATACGAACCCGGCCGCTCCGCAGACAACGCAGAATGATACAACGGAGAACGTACTCGCTTCGCTGCAATTTATTAATGAGCATGGCGGCTGGGACGGCATGCATCGGTATGTGCCAGTGAACTCGACAACGGATACGGCTGGCGATGATGGGCGGATGGTATTGTTCCAACAGTATTATGGGGCCTATCCGATCGTATCGGACGAGTTGTACAAATTCGGCTATATGCAGTTGCTGCTTCAGCAGGGAATTGTAATGGAGTATGAGCGTTCGCTTATGACGCTGGACAGCGTTGCGCAGCTGAAGACGACGCGCTGGCTGCCAGGCGGAGAGCTTCTAAGGTCGACGCTGCAGGCGATGGACCGCAGAAGCGAGATTCGATCCGTGTACCCTGCCGTACGAGTCAACCCATCGTCGGACGGGCAGAGTCTATCGCTTGAACCTGTCTGGGCAGCTCGTTATGCCGACGGCACACAACGTATCGTTATGAGCGCACAGCCGGCCGGTTATGATGGTGTGGCTGAACGTCACCAATGGCAGCTGGAACAACAACAGAAGAATACAACCGCAAGCACGGACAAAGGGAATAGCGGAGCCGGCGTGACGGGCGGCAGCGGCCGCTCGAATACGTCGGTGAGCGGCTTGTCCGATCTGGAGGACAAGACGGCAGCGGTGGAGACGCCTTAAGGAGGCCAATCCATGCTGCCTAACGTTAAACGGACGTTGAACTTAAGGCGGAAGGTTTGATCATCAGCAATGGGCGCTTCTCAAGTCGGAGGTGACTGCGCATGGATTGGAGCCGCGCGAAGAGCGTGCTCATACTGGCTTTTCTCTTACTGAATGTCGTACTCGGCTATCAGCTGTGGGAGAACGTTAGTGAACGGTTGAATACAGGCCAGAAGCTGGGCGATCTGGACGCGGACACGCTCCGAATGATGAAGGAGCGGGGCATTGGGCTCGCGACATCCGCGAGCATTCCGTCGGAAACGCCGGAGATGCGTGATTTGACCTATCGGTTCAAAAGCACGGGCTTAGCGGAAGAGGTCAAGCTGGACAAGCCGGTGGACAGCCGGATTATTTTCGACGAGAAGGAACTGCTTGCTCAGCTGGGCGGCGTCATTCCTGATCTGGCGGAATATCAGTACGACCAGCTGGCTAGTACGGACAACGTCTTCGTCCTCTACCGGATGGCGGGCGGACGGCCGATGTTCGATGTGAAGCTTGAGCTGTTCTATAGCAATCAGAATCAGAAAATTACAGCCTATCGTCAGACGCAGGTCGAGCTGGTTGATGCCGATGGGTCGGAGGCGCATGAAGTGCTTCCGGCTTCGAAGGCGATCGTGCCGCTCGTGGATAAGTATCTCGAGGAAGGCTCGGTTATTAAAGAAATATCGCTCGGCTATCATGGCCAGCTGTTCAACTCGGAGACCCAGTATGCGGCGCCGTCCTGGCGTGTGCTGCTGGAGAACGGCAAGCCGTTCTATGTCCATGCGATCAGTGCCGAGGTTGTGCAGGAGAAGGCCGAGGATGCAGCAGCTGAACATTAGCATTGGGGAATGCTAGTGGGTTACACCAACTAAGGAAGCAATTGGGCGTGGCCATTATGGCCAGCTGAGAGTAAGGTTAGGTTGTTAGGGGAACGTGGGAGAAGGGACGTAAGAGACGTTATGGGATTTCGATTTACGGTGTTATCCAGCGGGTCGACCGGCAATGCGACTGTCATCCAGAACGATGAGCATACGGTGCTCGTCGACGCGGGATTGAGCGCGAAGCGGATCGACCAGCTGCTGGCGGAGCGCGGGGTGTCAGGCCATAGCATTGATGCCCTGTTCGTGACGCATGAACATTCCGATCATATCAAGGGACTTGGCGCCGTAGCGCGCAAATACAATCTTCCGATCTTCGCTAACGCAGCGACTTGGGAAGCGATGGAGAAGCATGTCGGTACGATCGCGCCGGAGAAGCGGACGATTATGGAATCCGGCGAGACGGTTTCCTTCGGCAATATGCGGGTGACGTCCTATCCGATCTCGCATGATGCGGCTGAACCGGTCGGATATTGTTTTGCCGAGGATGGGTATAAGTTGAGTCTAGCAACAGACCTTGGTTATGTGAGCGATAAGGTGAGACAGGCGATTATCGATTCGGACGTGCTTGTGCTGGAATCGAATCATGATACGGAGATGCTCCGAATGGGACGTTATCCATGGAACATCAAGCGTCGCATTCTAAGCGATGTCGGGCACTTGTCCAACGTTGCGGCGGGCGAAGCGCTCTGCGAGCTGATGACGGATCGGACGAAGCGCGTCTATCTGGCGCATCTTAGTCTCGATCATAATGTTATGGAGCTGGCAAAGCTTACGATCAATGGTATTTTTGAGAACAACGGCATATTCTTTAAAAGAGATGAGGACCCATTGCGCGAAACGTACTATGACCGTGCTACCCCATGGGACGAAGTGAAGCGTCGATAAGCGTCTCCAGCTCGTCATCGAGCAAAGAGGTGCGATTCTCAAGCTCTTCACGGGTAATTAGCCCTCGCTCGACTAGTACATCTAGCAGGACGCCAACGGTTAATAGGATGCGATATTGGTCGCGTCTAAGATCGGCTACAGCGGCATTAAGCTGAACAAAGTCCCAAGCGGGAGATGATTTCTTAGTCATACGAGATTTCACTCCTTCATCTCTATCATTTCGTCTTGCAATCTATTATTATTGTAGTCGCAATTACCGAAAATATTCCTATAAGTATATGTTCAAAAAGTTCGGTTTTCAGCACCGAGAAGATTGCGAGAACCTGAATAGCTTATGCTTACGAAGCAGTTATTTGCTCGCAGGATGGTCATTCGAAGTATCGCAAATAACTTCAAGAGGAACGGAGTGTAGGCCAAACCTACATGATACAAGGTTTCCAGCGGAAACCTGCATCGGAAGCATAATCTCCGGACTCCGAAGGTGAACGCAAGCTTCGACGCCGAATATGCTTCCCGAATCACTTCGTGATCAAAAGCGGACTTTTTGAACAACCATTATAATGAAATTTGTCTTAATGCGCTGCGGTGTATTGAGAGGAGAGATAGATATGAGCTTGTTCGACGACGATTTCTATTCGAGCCGGGTATCCCGGCGGAAAAACCGCTGGATTCAAGAGGATCCGAAGCAGTCGAAGGTGCTGCGGAGCAGGTCCAATTGGTCGAACATGCGGGTGGCTGTGCTATCGTCAACGGTTAGCGCAGCGGCAGCGGTGCTCTTATTCGGCACGCTGTTCTATCACGGAGGCGACAGCTCAGAAAGAGAAGCGACAGCATCATCAGCTGTGACGGCGACACAGACGGCAGATCCTTACGAGAAGACGATTACGGCGGCGGCGAAGGTTCGCCCCATGGTCGTCAGTGTTATAAATGAGCAGTATGGGTTAGGCAGCTTCGATGGCGAGTCGGGCGAAGATACGGAAATGACCGATGATCAGCTGCAGCAAGCGGGCGTTGGTTCCGGCGTTATTTTCGATAAGAAGGATGGCAAGGCGCTCATCGTAACCAATTATCATGTTATTGCAGGTGCAGAACGGGTACAGGTTGCGATGATCGACGGCACTTCGCGCGTGGCGACCATTGTCGGCGGCGACCAGATTACGGACCTTGCCGTGCTCCAGATCGATGACAAGGGCATTGGCGATGTAGCCGAGTTCGGTCAATCGAGCAAGCTGCGCAACGGCGAATGGGTAATGGCAATCGGCAGCCCGCTCGGACTGGACGACTCACTGTCGATGGGCATCATCAGCAAGACGACGCGGGTCATTCCGGTGTCGCTTAACCAGGACGGCAACTATGACTGGGAGCAGGAGTTCATTCAGGTCGATACGTCGATTAACCAAGGCAACAGCGGCGGACCGCTAATCGATCTGGATGGTCACGTGATCGGCATTAACAGTATGAAGATTGCGGACCTGGGCGTTGAAGGCGTCGGCTTCGCTATTCCGATCGACAATGCCAAACCGATTATCGACAGCCTGATCAAATACGGCGTTGTGAAACGCCCTTATCTCGGCGTGTACACGCTGGATCTGGATCAGTATCTCGCGCAGCAGGCGCTTACGAAGCCGAAGGACAGCTTGGATGTTCCGAATTCGGGCGTAGATGGCAATGCAGTAGAGCCTCAGCAGGGCGCTGGCGAAGTTGCGGAAGGCAATTCGGCGGATGATGTTGTGGACGGCACAGGCATTATCATTCCGGATGAAGTAGAGGATGGCGTTATCGTTCTCGAGGCGGTTGGTCCATCGCAGGAAGCGGGTCTGCAGTTCAATGACCTGATCGTGAAGCTCGATAAGACGCCGATCGGCAGCACGATGGAGCTCCGCAAATATCTTTATGAACATAAGAAGATCGGGGATTCGATCGAAATTACGTACTATCGCGACGGCGAGAAGCAGACGGCAAAGCTGCAGTTGTCGGAGAAGAGTAAGGACGACGAGTAATCTAGAGGGGCGGGCGCCGAGAGGCGTCCGTTTTTTGTGTTAGGTGGAGAACAAATCGAAGAGAACCACGTGGATGGTGCAAAATTGGAGCCCCGTACGATGTTTCGATGAACAAGTAAGGGCTGCCCTCTAGGATGAGGTGCAGCCCTTCTTCATTCCGGTTATTCGCTCGCTTGTTCAAGCTCGGCGATCTGGATTTTGTATTGCTCCATCAGTTGTTTGAGTGCGTTCTTGATCGATTGAGCGTCCTTGCTCTCAGCGGCCTTGGCAAGTGCGATCTCCGCTTTGATGAATGTCAGGTCGGGGTCATAGGTCTGAACCGTTACGGTGCCGGCTTCTTGAGCAATGAGCGTCTCAACTGCTGGCTGCGCTTCAACGGCTTCGATGCGGTTGAGCGTAAAGCTGGCATCTTCCTTATCTATGATTGCAATGCTGACAGGCTGAAGGGTTGGCGCAGGGGCGGACTTGGTCGCTTTAACTTCTTCCGAAATCTTAACGGCTTTAGCGGTTTCGGCTGCTGAACCTTTCTTCGTCGATTTGATTACCTCTACAGTCTCGATTAATTTGGCATCAGATGCAACAGGTGCAGGAACGGTGGAGACCGTTTCAATAGCTTCAACAGCTTCATTGGCTGTGAGCGTGGCAGCTGGAGAATGCTTCTGTACCAATTTATCATACTGCGTTAACGTTGACTTCCACTCTTCCACCGTATCGGGTGCATACTTCTCGGCAAGCTCGACCGGTGAAGTGAAGCTTGTGATGACAGGAGCGGCCTGTGCAGATTTGGATGTTGTTGTTATCTTCACAGTGCCTTCAGTTGCTGCTGTCGTGACGCTAAGCTCTTTCCCTGAAACGGGTGCTGACTTGAGTTCGGAGACGGCAATGAGCCTAGGGGCTTCGGCGGTTGTGCTGCTGGTCGTGTTTGCACCGTCTGCGTTAGTCACCGAAGGGAAAGCAACAGCGGACAGCAGGAAAGTGGAGAGAGCGAAACGGCTGATTAGAACTTTGCTTTTCATAAGGGGGATGCACTCCATTCGTGTTTGGCTGATTGTCTTGCGTTATGACTATCACTTTATCGAACAACAATGGCAGCACGTTGGTGACTTTGTGGAAAAACGATGGCAGAGGCCATGTCGTGCCCGCCTGCTTGTTATACTTGAGGGAGTGTAAGACGCGGGTAGAAGGCTGGAGGGATCGATCATGAACGCTAGCGAATACTGCATTGCTGTCGTCGACGATGACATGAATATAAGGGAATTGGTTGAGATTTACCTGCTGCGCGAGGGGTTCTGCACGATTGGCCTCGGCAGCGGCGAAGAAGCGTGGGAGCTGTGGAAGACAAGCCCGCCCGACTTATGGGTGCTCGATATTATGCTGCCAGGCATCGATGGTTACGAGCTGTGCCGACGAATACGGGCTGAAGCAGAAGTGCCGATTATGATGATTTCTGCGCGAGACACAGAAGTGGACAAAATCCTTGGGATCGAGCTCGGCGGTGACGACTATCTGGTGAAGCCGTTCAGTCCCCGCGAGCTGGTAGCTCGGATTAAACGGCAGCTTCAGCGTTGGTACGGAAGCACTCGCCGTTCGGAGGGGCAGGCATCGGAGCGGGACGAGGACCAATTTACTGGGCAGACGAGCCGTATCGAGCTTAATGAACTGGAGTTGGTCTCGGAGGAGCGGCGTGTGTTCTGGTCAGGCGAGGAGATTGACATGACGTATAAGGAATTCGAGATGCTGAAGGTGCTTGCCGAACATCCGAATCGTGCGTTCACGCGAGAGGAGCTGCTGACGCTCGTATGGGGCGAAGACTATTATGGCAGCGACCGGGCGGTCGATCATCTGATCAAGCGCATCCGGAAGAAGATCGAGCATCTGCCTGTTGAAGCGGTGTGGGGTCATGGCTACCGGATGAGAAGCGAAGGGAGCGCGATCTAGGATGAAGCTCGTGCATCAAATTAATTTGGCATTCGGTGCAGCGCTCATTGCCGTGCTGGTGGTAACCGGAGTGCTCATTCACTATGTGCTGCTCGATCATTTCATCGGGACGCAGAAAGCGGATATGAAATCGTATGGCAGTGCGCTTGCCGCAACGATGAGCAGCAAGGCGACGACGAATGCAGGAGTAACGAATGCTGGAACGGTCGCTTCGGGGAATAAACAGAATTCGCCAACGGGGAAGGATACAGAAGCTGCGGCTGAGGGACAATCTTTTAAGAAGGCAGAAACTTCGTCATCGGATCGGACTGAAGCGCAGGAGATCAAGAAGGAACAGGCAACGGTGGTGGCAGAGACGGTCTCGAGCACGCCTGAACTTGTTGCAAGTACGCAAGCAACGATTCCATCAGCAGCCGCAGCAATTGAGGTCATCTTTACGGACAATGAGGGAAATGTGCTGCAGAATGAAAAAGCGAAGGAAACAAAGACGGTTGAAGAAGATACGACTACTGTAGGAACGACGACGTTGACGACTGCGGCTTCGGAGCTGGCCAGCGCGGAGCAGATGCAGAAGCTGTGGACCGGCAACAATTCCAACTACCTATATGAGGTCAATACGCTGCCGCAAGGAACACTAACCTTAGTAACGCCGATGAGCAAAATCAAAGAGATTGAGATGGCGCTGCTGAAGCGGCTGCTTATTATTTTCGTCATTTGCGGCTTGTTCATTCTGCTGTTGAGCCATCTGATCACGCGGAAGCTGGTGAAGCCGCTGATGCGGCTGAAGGACGAGCTGAGTAAAATCAAAGCGCGTCAATTCTCTTCGGTGAACCTCGTGCAGACGGGCGGGGAGATCGGAGCAGTGGCGCAGACGGTATATGAAATGGCTGGCGAGCTGGATCGATCGAGCCGGGTACAGAAGCAATTTTTCCAGAATGCGTCCCATGAATTGAAGTCGCCCTTAATGTCGATCGTCGGCTATTCGGAGGGAATCCGGGATGGCGTGTTCGAGGGAGAGGCGATGCGCAGAGGGCTGGATATCATCATCGGCGAGAGCGGGCGGCTGAAGAAAATCGTGACCGAGATGACGCTGCTGGCTAAGCTGGACGGAGAAGAGGATATCTATCACCCTGCACCTGTGGAGATGACGGAGCTGTTAACGGAGACGGTGGAACGGGTCAACCCGGCAGCGGTAAAGCGCGGTGTGAAGGTTCAAGTGGCAGAAGGCGGGACGGGTGGGCTGGTTGTTCACGCAGATCGGGATAAACTGCTGCAGGCGCTGCTTAATGTGGCGACGAATGCGGTGAGGCATGCGGATACTGAGGTACGGATTCAGACGACTGTACGGGATGGACAAGTGAAGGTGGAAGTGATGGATGACGGGCAAGGCATTGAGGAAGGGCTGCTGCCTTATCTGTTCCATCGGTTCGTGAAAGGCAAGGATGGGGAGACGGGACTTGGCCTCGCGATTGCGAGGGCGATTGTAGAGCGGTGCGGCGGATTTATTACCGCTGGCAATCGGGGCGAAGGCGGCGCAGTTGTCGCGATTGGACTGCCTCAAGTGTCGACAGGTTGAAAATAAGACAAGAGGATGGTTGTCGAGGCGATGGATACGGTATAATAGAATATAGACTTTACAGCAGAGAACGGAGTAATGAACCTATGTACTGTGTTTGCAAAGAACATGTAGAACTCGCACTCGATAAATTCGTCGATGAATATGAAGACGCACCCGATATGGTCAACCTGAAGGACACGGAGTTCTCGGACTGGGACCCGCCGCGCCAATGCGATATGTGTGAAGCGCCAGCTGTGTTCCTAGTGGTGTAGTTAGAACGGCATAAATTGATTTCAGTAAGTTAGCCACGTACGGTGAGAGCCGCGTGGCTTTTGTCATTGCGGTTGGATATGTCTATTCTTTTATTCGTTCATATCGTTAGAGGAGGATATTAGAATAGGGAATCATCGTGGGAGAAAGGACAACCATCCATGCTCGGACCGAATAAGTCTGCAATGAAACAACGTTATTTTCAATATTATTGGGCAGTCAAAGTGTTGTCTTCATCTTCATTCCAGATGCTCTCCGTTGCGATTGGCTGGCAAATGTACGAATTAACGCATGATGCATACAGTCTTGGTCTTGTCGGGCTGGCACAGTTCCTGCCGATTGTACTGTTAACGTTCGTCGTGGGCCATGTGGCGGACCGTTTCGATCGGCGTATCATTGTCGCTATATGCCAACTGACCGAAGGAGCGGTTGCTGTCCTGCTCTTGCTAGGAAGCATAGCAGGTTGGCTGGGAAGGGCAGAAATAATGGCGGCGGCAGCCGTTCTCGGTGCTTGCCGCGCATTCGAGGCCCCTTCGTTCACGGCATTGCTGCCGCAGCTGGTCTCGAAGGAGTTTCTGCAGCAGGCGATATCATGGTCCACCTCGGCGGGGCAAACAGCTCAGATTGTAGGACCTGCGCTTGGCGGGTTGCTCATATCGGCGGGACCAAGCTACGCATACTCGACATCGGCTATCGCTCTACTGGCTGCCGGAACGTTAACCCTGCTCATCCGCGTAGAGCAGAGGGCTCGTATTATCGAGAAAGCTACGCTTAGGTCTGTGTTCTCGGGCTTGGAGTTTATTTTCCGTCGACGGATCATTCTGGGTACGATCTCGCTCGACTTGTTCGCCGTATTGCTGGGCGGGGCGACGGCGCTTCTGCCGATCTTCGCTCGGGATATTCTGCACTCGGGTGCATGGGGGCTGGGTCTGCTGCGTACCGCTCCGGCTGTCGGCGCGTTGTTGATGTCGATCGTCATCGCCAAGTTCCCGCTGAAGCGTGCCGTTGGGCGTACGCTGTTCGGAGCGTTAGCTGTATTCGGTCTGGCAACGATGCTGTTTGCCGTCTCAACTAACTTGGCACTATCGTTATTCGCTTTGCTGTTGATTGGGGGATCCGACGTGGTGAGCGTAGTCATCCGATCATCGCTCGTACAGCTGCATACGCCGGATGAGATGCGAGGACGAGTAAATGCGGTAAACTCCTTGTTCATTGGAACGTCCAATCAGCTAGGGGAGTTCGAGTCAGGAACGTTGGCCGGTCTCATGGGTACCGTGCCAGCCGCATTCATAGGCGGAGTCGGGACGCTTGCGGTCGCTGGTTTATGGATGGTGCTGTTCCCTTCCCTTCGGAAGCTGCAGAGACTTACGGAAAGCAAGGTATAATGTACATATCCGATCGGAGGCAATAACGTCATGCATGTTCAGATTATTACAGTCGGCAAATTGAAGGAATCCTATCTGGTCAAAGGCATAGCCGAGTACGTCAAACGTATGGGTCCTTACGCCAAGATTACCTCTACCGAAGTCGCTGACGAGAAAGCACCTGAAATTCTTAGCGCCGCTGAAGAGCGCCAAGTCGTCACTAAGGAAGGCGAACGTATTCTGGCTCAGATTAAGGATGACGCCCATGTCATCGCCCTTGCAATCGGCGGCGAGCTCTGGTCGTCGGAGGAGCTTGCTGGTCACATGGACAAGCTCGCCACCTACGGGAAGAGCCATGTGGTCTTCGTCATCGGCGGCTCCTTGGGCTTGTCCGAAGCGGTGTTGAAGCGGGCCGACAAGAAGCTGAGCTTCGGCAGGCTGACTTATCCGCATCAGCTGATGCGGCTCATTCTGGTGGAGCAGATTTATCGGGCGTTCCGGATTAATCGGGGGGAACCTTATCACAAGTAGGGCCAAATTTTATTGCGAAGAGCCAGTTTTCTGCTTTCCTAATCTCCAATAACTATTTGAGCTATTGCAGTTCGAAATAGGGTAAACTGATACAGACTATAGGGAATGAGGACTGAAACCATGGATAAAGATGAAGTAATATTGACGCAAGAGGGCTTGGAGCAGATTGAGGAAGAGCTCCGCGAGCTCAAGACGGTCAAGCGCAAGGAGTTAGCGGAGCGGTTGAAAGTGGCGATCAGTTATGGCGATCTTAAAGAAAACAGTGAGTACCATTCTGCCAAGGATGATCAGGCGCACATGGAAACCCGAATTTTGGCTCTGGAGCGGGTATTAAAGCGGGCACGGGTCGTGAATGCGGACAGTGTGGACTTGAATGAAGTCAGCGTAGGTTCTTATGTGATCTTGAATGATATTGAATTCGCCGAGAGGATTGAATACCGCATTGTCGGTCCGGCTGAGGCCAATGTAGCGGAGAACAAAATTTCTTACGAAAGCCCACTCGGAAAGGGTCTCTTGGGCAAAAAGGTAGGGGATATAATTAACGTAGACGCGCCAATGGGCAACCTTCAATATGAGCTGCTCGAAATCAAAATTTGAAAAGTGTTTCATTTCATGATGGTTCAACTTCGCGCTTTGGATGTTACGGTGAACCGTATCACAAGTGAAGCAAAATATTTTAGAGAGCAGTAAGTGGTCTTTCAGTCTAGCCCCCATCGCAAGATGGGGGTTATTTGATATTCAAGTACGGGTTAAACTTCGACAAGGTAAAGCGTCCTCCGATCAGCTTCCAAGATTTCCGTCACTGACAAATAAAGGGTTAATCCAATTGTGAAGGGCTGCTAGGGATCCTGTAAAATTATTTTAATATCCAGGCTAATTGAACCACATTCAGTCATATAAATAGGCGATAGCAGCCCGAACTTGTCGAGGGGGATTTTATACAAGTGATGTTACCGAGTGAAAAGTATTTCGGTAAATTTGAGGCGGTTTTTTTATTTTACGGAGCCATGCCTACAGGTGTTACTGTTTCGGAAACGGGGCGTATTTTCATTTGCTTTCCGAAATGGGGAGACGACGTTAAGTTTACGGTGGCTGAAATCGTTCACGGTACATTACAGCCTTATCCTAGTTTAGACGCCAATGTGGTAAGCCCTTCGAATATCACAACGTCCTTTGTTAGTGTCCAAAGTGTGGTTGCTGATGGAAAAGGAACGCTTTGGGTGCTGGATACGGGAGCGCCTAATTTCTCAGAACCCATCAAGGGTGGAGCGAAGTTAGTCGGTGTAGATTTAAATTCAAATTCCATAAGAAGTGTATATACATTTACGGATGATATTGTCCTGCCAACCACTTATCTGAATGATGTAAGATTTGATTTTCGTGTTGGTAAGGCAGGTTACGCTTATATAACGGATTCGTCTTCCCGAGGTCCTGGTGCCATAATTGTCGTTGATTTAGAAACGGGCTATGCCTGGAGACGGTTAAACGGAGCAAATTCAACCTCGCCCGATCGCTTTTTCTTACCGAAAGTCGAAGGTGAAATCCTGATGAATCGAAACAAAGACGGATCTTCTTCACCGTTCAGATTAGCATCCGATGGCATAGCGATTTCCCCGGACGGCAAGACGTTGTATTTTTGTCCTCTCTCCAGTCGTCATCTGTACTCGATCTCAACGGAAGCCCTAAGAGACCGAACCATATCGGACATGAATTTACAGGATCACGTGAAGTATTGGGGAGAAAAAGGTGCTTCAGATGGAATGATCACCGGTGCAAAAGGAAACGTTTATGCTGGAGACTATGAAAACAATAGTATTCGAAAGATATTGCCGAATGGAATAATGGAAACCATCGCACATGATCCAAGAATTTTATGGCCGGATACTTTTTCTATTGGTCCCGACCAATACTTATATTTCATCGTGAACCAACTACATCGGCAGTCAAGATTTCATTATGGAAATGACCTGCGGCAGAAGCCTTATAGTTTACTCCGCATGAAAATAGACGAATCACCTGCTCCCACCTTTTAGTAAATATTTTGCTTTATAAAGTTGTAATCATCAAATATCGCAATATGTCGTCTACACGACTTTCCTCAAACTCTGTCGGTTGAAATCAAAAGCATGCGATATTATCATCTAATCAAACAGGTATCGTATAAATAATCTGTGACTTATCCTTTGAAAGGAAGGGTCATATTGAACACCAAACCACATAGAATTTTGATATTTGGCGCCGGCGTGATTGGCAGTGTATATGCACTCCGCTTAGCGCAGTCGGGACTAGACGTAACTATACTGGCACGAAGAAAGAGACTGGAGGCGCTGAAAAGGGAAGGACTGAAATATAACGATAATGGAACGAACAGGAAAATATCAATCAAGACGATCGAGAAACTTGATAACGACGACATTTATGATTTTATTCTGGTTCCAGTCAGATATGATCAGGCCGATTCTGCCCTAGCTGCGATCAAGCATAATCGGAGCAAGACCATCGTCACCTTGACCAACACCATTGGATATGACTCTTGGCTTGAAATCGTGGGCGATCGCTTACTTCCGGGATTTCCGGGCGCTGGCGGAGACATCAAAGAAGATGTTCTATATGCCCAATTCGGTTCCGAGAAACATCAAGGAACCATATTCGGTGAAATAAATGGACAGATAACCGAAAGAGTGAAAGAGCTTGCCCATATATTTGAATCGGCGGATTTGCATTATGAAATCCAAAAAGACATTCAGTCATTCCATATTTCGCATACTGCGTTGGCTATCGTCAACAAGCATTTCTATACGAATGATGGAATGATGGATATAGAGACGGCAAGAAGTGTAAGCACGCTTAGTAAGATCGCCGCAGATATCAAACAGAACATTCATCTGGTAGAACAAGCCGGAATTTCGGTAATCCCACCTGAAACGAAAGCGTTGGGAGAATTGCCTGTCAACGATATAATTGATCGTTACCGTCAGATGCTGAGCAATGACTTCATCATTGATGTAAAGCTTGGGAATCATGCCGTCAACCAAAAAGCAGAAATAATGTTATTAGACGAGATGTTTCATAAAATGATATCTGTTCGGTAGGGCGAATTTTATGATCAAATCACTTGTTCTTCAGGCACAATACTCGTGATAATCATTGAACTTTGATTGAATTAATATGGTTTTCGCATTTCTGTAATTACTTCGCTTTCTACACTATTTCAAATGAAAGGCCATCCACATAGGATGGCCTTTCATTTGCCTTTGTGGACAGCGAAACTTACCTCGCCAAAGCTACTGATTGCCAACCTGCTCACGAACCCTGCCGTAATCCTGCCGCAGCAAGACCGATCCAGCCTGCTCCTATGAAGATAAACAGGCGCTCCGTTAATCCGAAATATAGAGGAGCGCCGCTCGAGGCAAAGATGGAGACGATAGAAACCATGAGCAGAAGAAACGAAACGGCCGTTAACCCCGCCAGCCAAACCATGCTCTTCTTCACAGTACTCCATCTCGGGTCGTTGCCCAGCTTTCGGGTCAACAAAGTGACGGCGATGACGAGGAAGATAAAGGATACTATCGCGGCCGCGAAGTGAATCATGCCGCTGGTGGACGGGAGCTTATCCCAGCTTCCGATAGGATCGGTCGGGAAGACGGCCGCAATGAGCAAGGATATACCCCAAAGCGCCAGGCACGTAATGCCTGCGTATCCGAGCTTTCCGCGAGTCCTTCGAACCAGCTCCAGCGACAAAGTCAGCGAACCGAGCCCCAGTGCTGTAAGGCTTGCCGGGAGCAGCCACCCGCCCGGGCCATGCACATAGTAGCTCATGGCATCGTACAGAAAGGTCACTTCTGGTTGCAGCATGTGCAGCAGCACGATAAAGATGGTAAACAGCGTTAGGCCAATACGGGTTGCGAATACGAGTGGAGTGTTAGAAATCATGTATTTTCCTCCTTAAGTGTGTTGATTAGTTGTAACTATAAGCGATAGATGTGTAGAACATTTGGAGACGATCTGTTGTTTTTATGCCGCCGTCTGATCATCGATGTTCATGCTATAATGGTGAAAATCGTTTAGGGGATACGATATGATGTCGACAATTCTGATTGTGGAAGATGAACAGAATATGCGGAATACGATGAGGGGGTTTCTGGAGCAAGAGGGATTTCGGATCTTGATCGCTTCGGACGGGCGGACGGCGATCTACACAACCCGCGCCGAGAAGCCGGAGATCGTCTTGCTTGACTGGATGCTGCCCGGGATGAGTGGCATTGAGGTGTTCGAACGGTTTTATCAGGGGGATTCATCGAATGGCACACGGAGGCAGGATAGAGGTTCGCAATCGAAGGGAAGGCGGCGCCGAATTCGAGGTATTGCTTCCGCTCCCGCCGATCCAATGTTCAACGTGCGGCTAGCCAATCTTCGGATTAGGGGTGTCGCTGCTGCCTAAATCGCGGGCGTTGATGCTTGAAGGGATGCACTGGATCAAAATTCCGAGACTGGGGGGTTAATATGAACCATCTGCTGCTGGCAGACGACGATCCGAATATTAGAGCGTTGGTGCGTTATGTCATGTCCCGTGAAGGATATAGCGTGCATGAGGCTCGTGACGGGGTCGAGGCGGTAAAGGTCATGGAGCATTCGCCTATAGATATCGCGATCATTGATGTGATGATGCCTCATATGGATGGGTTTGAGTTGTGTGAACATATACGGCAGCATTACGACATTCCGATTATTTTGCTCACGGCCAAGGATCAGCTATCGGATAAAGAACAAGGTTATCTAAAGGGAACGGACGACTATGTAACCAAGCCGTTCGAGCCGGAAGAGCTGCTTTTCCGGGTTAAAGCTTTGTTTCGCCGCTATAATCGGGTGGCCGATGACATCATTCGGATGCATCGCATTACGATAGATCGCAAAAACGTAGAAGTGAACGACGGTCAATCAGTTCTCTTGCTTCCGATGAAAGAGTTTGAATTGCTCGCTCAATTGGCGCAGTACCCGGGACGTCTGTTTTCCCGTGACGAGTTGATCCGTCTCGTATGGGGTCAGGATTATGAAGGCGACGATAATACGGTCAATGTACATATCAACAGACTTCGTCAGCGCTTTGCCGATTACGCGGACGACTTTGTTATTCAGACGGTCCGAGGCATCGGCTACAAGATTGTGGTGAGGGACAAATGAAAAGTTTGTACTATCGCGTCATTCTAATCACGTTAGCGGTCATCTTCATTAGCAGCATGCTGGGGTTCCTCGCCTCCAACATTTACTATCACATGAAGCTCAAACCGTATAACGACGAGAAGCTTGTATCCATTGCCGAGAATATGAAGAGTTTTATTGAATTCGATCCTTCAGGTATGGAACCCTATCTTCGCAATGCAGCCGCTCTGGGGTACGAAATATATGTGACGGATGGACAAGCGGAATCGCACTTCTACGGGAGCAGCTTCCGGGGGCAAGATCTAGACAAGAGTGATATCAAGCTCGTTCTTGACGGCAGCATCTATCACGGTGTGGCGCAATATCCGAATAAGCCATTCATTACCGGCTTCTTCGAGAATCGTTTAAGCAATACGGTAGGCGTACCCGTCCATGCATCCGGGAAAACGTTCGCCTTATTCATGCGGCCGGATGTACTGCTGCAGTTCGGCGAGCTCCGCACCTTCTTTGCATTGATCGGATTGTTGACGATCGTTATTAGCATCGTGCTCTTCTTGGTCAGTACTCGTTATATCGTCAAGCCGATAACCCGATTGACCGAAGCGACCAAACGTCTGGCGCAGGGAAACTATAATCTTCGGCTAACGACGGGAAGACGGGATGAGATTGGTCAACTAGCCGAGCATTTCATGACGATGAGCCGAGAACTGGAGCGGGTCGATACGGCACGCCAGCAGTTTGTGTCCAATGTATCGCATGAAATCCAGTCGCCGCTTACTTCCATTCAGGGATTCGCTAAGGTATTGTCGCAAGTCGATTTGTCGCAAGAGGAACGCCTCCAATATGCCTCGATTGTGGAAGCGGAGAGCCGCCACCTCTCCATGCTGAGCAAACAGCTTCTGCTGCTCTCTTCGCTAGAACAGGGAGAAGAGGCGCTGAACAAGAAGAAGTTCTCCTTACGCAGCGATGTCCGTCAAGCCGTAGAAATGCTGCAATGGCAGCTGGAAGAGAACAATCTGCTGCTAAAGCTATCCGTTCCGGAAACCATCTCGGTTCACGGCGATCAAGTGCTTCTTATGCAAGTATGGACCAATTTGCTCAGCAATGCGGTGAACCATATTCCTTCGGGCCGAAGCATCGAAGTGTATGCAGAGGAGATGCCGTCGCATATACGGGTCGTTATTTCGGATTCGGGAGAAGGGATAGCACCGGAGCATTTGCCTTATCTATTCGATCGCTTCTACCGTGTCGATCGCGCACGGGAACGTGATTCGGGTCGAACGGGCTTAGGACTGGCCATTGTGAAGAGAGTTGTGCAACTGCACGAGGGAACGATCGAAGTGAGCAGCGCGCCAGGGGCAGGCACCAGCTTTACGGTGACGCTTCCCAAATTGTAATTTGTTATTTATGCGCCATTTATATTCGCTTCCTACACTGGAGTCATCCAAGAGGAGGGAAGCACAATGTATCTGGCTATTCGAGAAATGAGATTTGCTAAAGTTCGTTATTCGCTGATTGCAATCATTATGCTGCTAGTCGCTTTCCTGGTTCTGTTCGTTACCGGACTTGCGCAAGGGCTCGCTTATGATAACGGGGCATCGATTCAGAATATGGACGCTACGCATTTTATGATGGAGAAGGATTCGAATCATCGCTTCACCCGTTCACAACTCAGCAAAGAAGCAGCGGTACAAGCAGCCTCTATTGCAGGACAAGAGAACGTGCAGCCGCTTAGCATCAGGATGACCACCGTGATGACGGAAGGGACGACTGCCAAGCTGGACGTGACCCTTTTTGGCATGGATCCGGGAGGTTGGTTGATGCCGAAGGCGACCGAAGGCGCAGCAATCACGTCGAGTGCTACCGGGCAAGTGGTTGTAGATCGCAAGCTGAAGGATTCGGGAGTTGGTCTCGGCACGATACTGGTTGATCAGGCTTCCGGCTTAAAATGGACGGTTAGCGGTTTTGTCAGTCATGAATCGTTCAGCCACTCGCCAGTGATTCTGCTGAATCTGCATGACTGGCAGCAACTTCAGGCGAAAACAATTACACGGTCAGGCACAGAGGGAGCCGGAGAGGACAAGATCTATAATGCGATTGCCCTTAAAGCAAATAAGCATCAAGTAGAGCAGCTTGTTACAGCCTTCCCGGATTCAGAGATCGTTACCAAAGCAGAGGCTGTTTCGGCTATCCCTGGGTACAAGGAGGAACAGGGTTCGCTTTGGATGATGATCGTTTTCTTGTTTATCATCTCTTCCTTTGTCCTAGCGGTGTTTTTCTATGTCATCACGATCCAGAAGAGCAGTCAGTTCGGCATTTTGAAGGCCATTGGCACAAGGACGGCTTACCTAATAAGAAGCGTTACCTTTCAAGTGTTGTTATTATCGACAGGGAGTCTTATCGTCAGTATGCTGCTTATTCAAGCGGTCGAAGCTGTCCTGCCTGCTGGAATGCCGTTTCAACTTCAACCCTCTACGCTGGTGTATACTAGCGGCGCCTTTATTGCGATGTCGCTAGCCGGATCATTGCTTTCCATCTGGAAAGTAACCCGAATAGATGCGCTGGATGCGATTGGGAGGAGTGCGGCATGAGACACAGATTGGTGCTGGACAATATTACGCACACATTCGAGGATGGCGGCATGCAGCGAACGGTGCTCGATCATTTAAGCTTGCAAGTATCGGAAGGGGAATTTGTCGCTGTTATGGGGCCCTCCGGATCCGGCAAGAGCACGTTCCTTTCGATAGCGGGCGCGCTCCTAGAGCCGACAAGCGGCGGCGTACTGCTAGATGGAGAACCGGTCGTCGGTAAAGAGAAGCAAGCGTTGTCCGATATGCGGCTGACTAAGATCGGATTTATTTTTCAAAGCGCCAACTTAATTCCGTACTTGAAGGTGGAAGAACAGTTGATGCTGGTCGCCAAGCTGGGGAGCATGAACAAAGTGAAGGCGAATAAACGGATTAGGGAGCTGCTTCATAAGCTGGGCTTAGACCACCGCGGCAGTGCCTATCCCGATAAACTGTCAGGCGGTGAGCGTCAGCGCGTCGCAATCGCAAGAGCGCTTATGAATGATCCGGCCGTACTATTAGCGGACGAACCGACGGCAAGTCTAGATGCCTCTAGAGGAATGGACGTCGTACGGATGATTGCGGGAGAAGCTAAGGAACGAGGAAAGAGTGCCGTTATGGTTACGCATGACGAACGGGTGCTGCCGCTATGTGATCGTGTTCTTTACTTGGAGAACGGTCGTCTGATTGAGAAATCATAAACCGAAGGTTAAGTCGAAGATTGGGTACGATAGATCAACGAGAGGGCTGCCAAGGCAGCCCTTTATTCATTAATCTATACCGCCCAAAGCATGAACCGGCGTTCAGCGATTTCCTAGCGGTGCCCGATTTCGTGCAGCACTAATCAGCATGGGAATGGCAATCATAAGGCTGATCACAACCGGAACAATAGAGCCCTCAAGACCAAACTCTCCCCCTGTAAGAAGTGCAGAACCGTTCACTTTCACAGAATAGAGACCGGGTGTTATATGTCCAGAAACAGGAATGCCGAGCAAGCCTTCTAGTGCATTCCAGCCAAAATGAAGCCCCATGGCAAACCACAGGTTTCGCCGCCATAAGAATGCGGCTCCGAGCAGAACACCTGCTTCAATGGTTATTGCAAAGCCACTCCATAGTGTTGACCCTGTATTCCCAAGATGGGCAACTCCGAAGAATAATGAGGTCACAGCGAGTGCAAGCCATTGACCACCCCACTTGTGAATGGCTTGAAACATAAGTCCGCGAAAGATAAGCTCCTCGACGATGGCCGCGCCTATGGCTGACACAATGGAGGGTAACAGAACAGAACCCATATCTGCAGCACCCGCCCAGTGAAGGGAGTAACCGCCCGCAGCAACAATAATAAAAGTGGACACTAGGATAAAGAGTATCCCTAATAGCAGTCCCAACCCAGCTTCAACTCCTGCGCGTTGTATTGGCAACTCAGGAGTTGACCGGCGAGCTAGGTATTTCATTGTAAGCTTGTAGACCATGATGACAATAAAGCCCTCTGCAAGTGTAATGAGTAGAGAACCAATTGCCTCTGCTTGATCTGCAAGCGTCCGGAATATCGAATCCGCCAGAATAATACCGATGGCACCCGTAATCAGCCAAACGATTGGCAAGCGCCAAAATGAACCCCATCTGCTTAATTTCCCGCTATTGTGCTGCTTCTCCATAAGCCTGTTCTTCATGTCTTGTTTCAGCTCCTCTATTTCACATTTGTATGAGGATAAGTGTAGGGAAAAAAAGTCATAAAGAGAAAGTGCGCTTTGGTCAGTATTTGGTCATAGACTTACGCAAATAAGCCAGCAACTATAATAAGATGCTGGCTTTATGGCTAATGGCCTCTTAGTGATCTAAGATTCCTGAATCTCGGGCCTTACGGGTCGCTTCACGCCTTCCGCTCACATTCAGCTTCGAATAAATCGCTGAAATGTAATTCTTAACCGTTCCTTCACTAAGAAACAACGCCTCGGCGATGTCTTGGTTGCGCATGCCTGAGGCCAGCTTATGCAGCACCTCAATCTCGCGCGTACTGAGCCCGTATTCATTGCTTTTCGGGGCGGAGGTCTGGTTCATGCTTTTAATCATTTTACTTGCCATCTCCTGTGTGATTAAAGTCCCACCCGCGTGAACCACCCTTATGCCCGCAGCCAATTCCCTAGGATGGATGGCCTTGAGCAAATAACCTTCTGCGCCATGGCTTAACGCCGCCAGCACATAGTCTACTTCCCGGTAGGAGGTCAGTATAATCACTTTCGTTACAGGCATCCGCTCTTTAATCTGTGCTGTTGCGGCAACGCCGTCCATCACCGGCATATTGATATCCATCAACACAATATCCGGCTGAAACTGCTCACAATGTCTGACTGCTTCCTCGCCATTCTTGGATACCCCGACGATTTCCAAATCTTCTTCCATGGATAATACGATGCGAAGACTCTCCAGAATCAATTCCTGATCATCGGCAAGCAGCACTTTAATTGTTGCCATGCCTTATCACTCCCTTCAGAGGAATCTCGCACCTGACTTCGGTGGTCACGGAAGCTCCCACTTCAGATGACACGAACAGGCTGCCGCCTAGCTGCTCGACTCGTTGCTGCATGGCAGTCAGACCGAAGCCATATACCAGATTATCAATCGGTTTGCCATTATTTCGAATGGACAATAGCAGAATGGACTCGGAAAACGTAAGCTCCAGTTGCAGATGAGATGCTTTTCCATGCTTTATCGCGTTCGTAAAAGACTCCTGAATGACTCGAAGTATCGTTTGTCGCATTTCAAAACGCATCATCGGCTCTTTCCCCGGCAGACTCAGAGTCACGACTGTTCTCGTGTGCTCCTGGAAACTGGCTGCGAGCGCCTCAACCTGTTGGATAAGATTCGCTTCCTCTTCGTCGCCCATCTCGTGGACAATGCTTCTCATTTCGTCCAGATTGCTCTCCGCCAATGCTCTTAAACGAATTAACCGGTCTTTGACCTCGGCAGGTTTGTGATCCAGAAGGGCAATGGAAGCATCAAGGCTCATAATGAGCGAGATAAAGGAGTGTCCCAGCGTATCGTGAAGCTCCTTGGACATGCGGTTGCGCTCTTCAAGCAGAGTCATTCTCTTAATCTCAGCGGCGTAGTGGGTGAGCAGCTTGTTTTGCTCCTCCACTTCAGCCACCAGTTCATTCTTCTGATAATACGCATTGGCTACGGTGCTTGCCCATATGCCGATGAAGCAGAATAGAAGGTTGTCTGTTCCGATACCAAGGGTATGTTCCCAAGACAATCTCAAATGAGACTGGAAGGTAAAAGGAATCAATGCAACGGCGGGAATGATCCAGAGGGTATGTATCGTCCATAAGTATCCCATTGTAAGACTCGGCAATAAGTAATCCGCCTTTGAAGCGAGATCTGGATGGAGGACCGTATTGACATAATAAGAGCCGCCCAGCAACAGCTCCAATAAACAAAACCAGACTTTGTTCATCCGACGTTGGGGGAACCAGAATACCATGGGAACGATAAACGCTGCCATTAACCAGGTGATGTCCACCCATGTGCGGTTTGAAAACTCAACCTTTGTGAAAAACGGGGACAACAACAAAATATAATGGTAGGAACGAAGAGCGAATATTCCCCAATCCATGAAAGATAGTATTTTTCTCATATCTACCACTTTTCCTATAAAATCGATCAGCGCTAGCAATCCTATGTATCATTATAGCTTTTTTCCAACAATTGTACTTGATGCTTTACATTCAAAACATAGACTGATATGTTTTTCCATAGTTTCGATAGACTAGAAAGGGATGAAGGGTCTTGCGTAATCTAGGAGCAGGAATTAGAGGATTTATATTAGGAGTAGTATGCACATTACTTCTAACAGGCGCTGCCGCGGCATATGCCGCCAATAGTTCCACAATCGAGGTTTACTTTGAGAACCTGCGTTACATGTTTGATGGGGTAGAGAAGAGTCCAACAGGCACGAAAGGTTTTGTTTACGAAGGGACCACCTACGTACCTCTTCGTTTCGTGAGTGAAGCACTAGGAAAAGAAGTTACGTGGGAGGGCGAGGCGAAGACGATCTGGGTGGGTAAGAAGCCTCCGCAATTGATTAAGTTAACCGATCTGCCAGTCCGTGCAGAAGATGAGGCGGGCATGCTAGCCATCAATAACTGGAGCACAGGTGGACATAACACAGCAGCAGAAGCCAGCTTTACGATTAACGGCAAGACCTATAGTAATGGAATCGGCCTGTATTTGCATGATATGCCGTACCCGCCTTATATCCGTACTGGGGGAAATGCTGCCTACAACCTTGCCGGCAAGTATACGCGGTTAACGGGTCTAATCGGAGCAGGCAAGAGCAAGTTTAGCGGTACAGCCGAAGGAACCTTGACCATTGTAGGCGATGGTAAGGAACTGCTCTCGATTTCTGGCATCTCTGCAAGCCTTAGTCCAAAGAATGTCGATGTGGATCTTACAGGGGTTCAGGAATTAAGAATCAATTTTCAATCGGACCGTAACGGCTTAGTTAATATGATATTAGCCGATCCCAAGTTGACTCCGGCAGATCCTGCTTCAGTCAAGCCGGCTCCTGCTAAGACGCCATCGGATATTTATATTGTTACTCGCAATCGCAAGGCTGAATATGTTGCGATTAGAAACAAGAGCGACAAAAACACCGTAGATTTGAAGGGCTGGTCGGTTGTAAGCAGCGATGGCAAAGAGACCTATACCTTTAAGGACAGCTTTACTTTAGGGCCGGACTGTTATGTATTTTTGACTAGCGGCAATGAAGGTAAAAGTGGTATTACAACAGATTTCGAAGAGTATTCTCGTACCCTGATCTGGTCTACCAAGGCAATTTGGAATGATCAGTCCGAAGACAATGCAGAGCTTTACGATGCATCCGGTACGTTGGTAAGCGAGTATAAGTAACTTAACACTAGGGTGAAAAGAAGGGGGGTTCCCAGACAGGGGGAGCCCCTTTCGCTATGTAATCAGCAGAAGGGGCGCTGCCTAAACCATGGCTAGTGGAAGTTTTAGGTAGATTGGATGCCTTCAAATGCACGGTTCACCAGATGCTGCACATAGGAGTCATCTATCTTATCACCGGTCACTAGCAAGCGATAGAAGATCGGTCCATAAATGAGATCGATGCTTATCTCGATGTCGAGGTCTTGCTTCAATTCCTTGCGTTCAATACCTTTCTCCAGCAGGCTTCTTGCTTCCAGTCGGCGGGGGCGGAAATAGCGTGCCCGATAGGCTTCCGCCAATCCGGCATCGAATTGTCCTTGACCCAGCAGCTCCGTAATGATAATGCCTTCCCGACTCGTCATGAACCGGGCCACGTTCGTGGCGTGCATGAGAATATCGTTCAATGCCGAACCCGTATCGGGCAGAGGGAGCCTGGCATTGGCTGCATAAAGGAAACCGTCCATGACCACGGCAGCCTTGTTAGGCCACCATTTATAAATCGTCGCTTTGCTTACTTGCGCGCGCTCAGCGATTTTATCGACTGTAACCGTCTCAAAGCCATGTTCCACTAACAACGCGTAAGATGCGGAAAGGATCGACTTCTGCGCTTCGACATTACGAGGCCGGCCTCTCTTGCTCTCCATCAACATCATCGCCTTTCGCCATTATGTAATGACATCCTAATCTAAACTATACGTCCAGTATACCCTCTCTCAGAAAAAAAGGACATGGAATGCCTATTTACAAAACTAAACGTTCAGTATATGATTACCTTACTAATTAATAAACTAAACGTTCAGTATTTGAATGGAGGCATTCGTATGAGAAGCGAGCCGGTTGGAATTACAATTGCCGATGGAAAAAAGCAAGCAGACGAGAAGAACCTGCCTACATGGCTAATCCTGCTTCTGGCAACCGCGTGCGGTATTATTGTGGCGAATCTTTACTACGCGCAGCCATTGGTAGGCGTCATTCGTTCTTCGGTCGGGATGTCCGCGGGCACTGCTGGCTTGATCGTGACATTGACGCAGATTGGTTACGTTGTCGGATTGCTGTTTGTCGTGCCTATGGGGGATTTGGTTGAAAATCGAAGGTTGGTTGTCGTTTCCCTACTGCTCACAGCAGCTGCTCTTGCAGCCGCTGCAGTGTCGGAACAAGCGGCCTTGTTCCTGTTCGCTTCGTTCGCCATCGGCGTAGGGGCGGTCGCGGCGCAAGTGCTCGTTCCTTATGCATCCTATCTTGCATCCGAATCTTCGCGCGGCCGCGTCGTCGGCAATGTCATGAGCGGCTTGCTGCTTGGAATCATGCTCTCGCGTCCATTGTCGAGTCTGGCAGCTGAATTCTTGGGCTGGCATGCGATATTCGCTTTGTCGGCTGCAGCTGTTGCTGTTCTGGCTATCGTATTAATGAGAGTGCTGCCTGCAAGAAGACCGTCCACAAACACACCTTATACGGCTCTGCTTCGTTCGATGTGGCATTTGCTGCGAACAACTTCTATACTGCGCCGTCGCGCTGCCTATCATGCTTGTGTATTTGCGACGTTCAGCTTGTTCTGGACAACAGTTCCGTTGCTGTTGACAGGTCCGGTTTATCACTTTTCTCAAAAAGGCGTTGCCTTGTTCGCGCTTGTAGGGGTCGCAGGTGCGGTGGCTGCTCCAGTGGCTGGCCGGCTGGCGGATCGAGGCTGGACTCGACCGGCAACATGGATAGCGCTCGCTGCCGTCATCATCTCCGTTCTGCTTCCGCTCTTGGTACGGAGCAGCTCTCCCGTAGGAGTCGGCGTTCTTGTCGTTTCGGCTATCCTATTGGACGCTGGCGTATCCGCCAATCTCGTGCTCGGACAACGGGCGATCTTCTCGCTCAGCCCGGACATCCGTAGTCGTCTGAACGGGCTTTTCATGGCCATTTTCTTTATGGGCGGCGCTGCGGGCTCTGCCTTAGGGGGATGGGCATACGCCTCGGGCGGATGGAGTACGGCGTTGTGGATCGGAATCGTATTTCCGGTCGCGGCCATGCTTTATTTCGCCACTGAGAAGAGGTAAGCAGCTTAGTCAATCCGAACGGAATGGATGCCGCACCAGAAGCTTGGCCGAGGGTTCTTCCTCTGTAACGGGATTCATCGTACACTTAAACGCATTGTCCTAACCTGGGCAGTGCGTTTTTTTGAGTTCGAGCAAATTTCGTTATGGTTCTAGACTTCTCTAATTTGCACTATAAGTAGACAATTTTTAGAAAAGGATATACGCGGATTTTGTCGAATATATAGATGAAAGTCATGAAATAATTAACTTTTAGGAGAATAATATGTTTTTTCGATTGATGTATCATGTTGTTTTACCTTTGTACATCGTTTTTGTAGTTGTTGCTTCCTTTGCAATGGGCAAACAACTTAACAGTATCCTGCTTATTGCATTAGGTATCTTGTTCACCGTAAGCATTGTAGGGGAGAAGGCTTTGTCAAACTGGCCAATGAGGATGACGATTGTGCAGTTTGTTCTATTGCTGTGCTTCCATGAAGTCAGCCAGTTGAACTGGTGCTTTACGATCTACATTATTTTGCTGACCAAGGCGCTCTACCAACATGTCCAAGGGACAATCAAAGCGGTGCTTCTCGGCTTCGGATTTATTGCGCTGTATACGATTATTCGCGCTTCCTATACGCCTATGAATATCTATAGCCTGCTCGCCTCCACTTCGGATTTTCTGACTTCGCTTGCGGTCGTACTGATCATTCAATACATTGTCGAGATGGAGCGACAAAAGAACGCGCTGAAGGAAGCAATGAAAAGGGAAGAGATGATGTTCGAGCAGGAGAAAATGCGGGTGGTGGGGGAACTTGCGGCTGGCCTTGCGCATGAAATCAGAAATCCGCTCGCGTCCCTTCGCGGGCTCCTGCAGCATTCGAAGCAGCGCCAGTACAACATTGAGCCTTGGTATGATCTTATGATGGACGAAACCAGCCGGATGAACAAGCTGACAGTGGAATTTCTGCAGTTCTCTAAACCGGACCCTTCTTCATACCGCATCCACTCTCTCCATGAATGTTTGCAAAAGGTCGTGTATTTAACGGGACCGAAGGCGGCTGATCTGGGGCTGAAGCTTGTGTACGCTGATACTAAGTTGGATGCACAGGTTCGGATCGATATGAGCAAAATGGTGCAAGTGTTCGTAAACATCGTGAATAACGCGCTCGAATCGATGGCTGAGAGCGGTAACAGCACGGTTACGCTGAGGCTGTCAACAGAAGGGACAAGAGTAATTGCTGAAGTGCAGGATAGGGGCAAGGGAATTCAGGAACAGGACATGAAGCAGATCTTTAACCCTTTCTTTACGACGAAGACGGATGGAACGGGCTTGGGACTCTCGATTTGCAAGAAAATCGTTCAGGACCACGGCGGAGATATTGAGGTTCGCAGCAGTCTGGGTCAAGGGACAACCTTCTCCGTTTGTCTACCGACTGTAAGCGAATAGTACTCTACGCAGTGGGATGGCATTATTTGCAATAAAGCGCGCCGGCGCCGTGATAGCGGTATTCAAGAAGGGCACCTCCCAAGGGTGCCCTTTCATTTTATCCGACAGGTCCATTTAAATAGCGGAGCCCGTCAGTTCATTCAACTCGGACTGCAATTGCAGCCTGAGTTCCTCCACGATTGAGAAATCGGTTGCCGCGACATAGTAGGCCTTAATCTGAGAATCGATGGCCTCGGCTTCCGCTAACAGCGAGGTGGCCGCTTTCATTTTCGCAGAGTAACGTTCTTTAATTTCGGCTATTGGAGTTGCATAGGTTTCATCTGTACCTGGAGCTATAGTGAGCGAGTACATATCCAAAATTTCATCGCCGTCCCGGTCAGGAAAGTATTCGTGCGGGGCGGTACTATCGAAGATAGCTGTTCCGAGCGCCGGGAAGATCAACATATCCAGGCTGTTCGGATCAAAGCCGCAATGGAACACCTCGACTTCGATTCCTTTCTGTTCGGCAGCGGCGGCAAGCTTCTTGAGCATTGTCGATTTGCCGGATCCCGGTCTTCCTTTGATGAAAATCCGTCTGTTGAGCCGAGCAGTCAAGCTTTGAATAAAATCGAAAGCGCCCTTCGGAGTCGCAGCCCCGAAGAATAAGTGACGTCCGGCGGTTGGTGCATCGCTTCCATGGCCATCGAATAATTGTTGAATCAAGTCCTGCTTGATCTGGTCGGCCTTTGCGAAATCCATGCTTTCGATATAATACTTTTCCCATTCATCGTGAATGCGCAATGCGGTTAAGAACGTTTCATAGGCTTGCGAATAAGCGCTGACAAGCTTGCCTTTCAGATCCTCGATCGTCTTGGCATGTTCGGGTACGATAAGACTGTAATTAAGCGCTTTGCCAAAATGAATATACTCGATTTCATCCGCCTCATTCTCGGAGATCCCGTCACAAACTCGGCCATCGATAATGCCGATCTTCGATTCCGTTAGAATGATGCCATCCAGTTCATCGGGACGGAGAGGCGAATGGAAGCATTGCACATGCCGGCCTTTATCCAACTGGCTGTCCGCCAGGTTGCGAATAACGGTCGATTTCCCCGTGCCTTGGGGGCCGGAAAGCACGAATATTTTGTTCAGCCCATCGAAGGCTGACTTATGCAGGAAGTGGGCGCCGTGTGCGGTATTGCCTCGAACAAAGTAGTGGGACGATTTTTCCACCAATCTGAACACTCCTTTGTGCCTATTCCGATTCAGCAAGCTTACAGGGTCAGAGATATCGATCGGAATAAGGATGCATGGGATATATGCCTATGCACTTGTATATTCCGCAGCGTAAAAAGTGGTGTTTATATTCTCCCCATTGTTAATCATAAATCGCATGAATCCTTTCCAAACAGGCAGCGCCTGCGCTCTATATATGAATTCCGCAACCGGTCTGAGGCAGATCGACACGATCCAGCGCATTAGGGTAACGAACAAAATTCATGTTCATAAATGGCATTGATCCTGTGCAAGATGCTCTGCGATTGATCTTTAAATTTTAATTCCGCAACCTGCCCTTTCAATAAGAAGACGCCGGTTTCATTCCGGTGCTGCCCAAGTGCGCCTTCATACAGCTTACCGGCACCATGGGTTGGCGGAGAGAAGAACCATTTCATCAACAGGCCGACTACTGGAGGCAATCCGGATTTCTTCCCTTTCCTTAACGTGTTGTTGCCGCCCGGGTCAACGCTGCGAATCTTGATATCATCTTGGGCAAGCTGCGGCGCGATGGCCTGGGTCCATAACGAGAGCGCTAGCTTGGAGGCGGCATAAGGACCAAGCAGCTTGCGGAAGGTCTTGGGGCGCTCCAGACTTTCGATATTCAACTCCTTCGTAAATTTCAGGGCTGAAGATGAGGTGTTAATGACTGTTTTTAAACGGCCGTTTCGTAGGAGATCCTTCAATTCCATCAGAATGATATACGGAACGACAGTCATCAGCTCATAGTGATACTCTCGTCCCTGCTTCGAATAACTGAGCTCGGTGAAGGACCCCCCGGCGTTGTTGAACAATAGATCGATCCGCTGCTCCTTGGATTTGATTACTTCCAAAGCTCGTCTCAAGGCGGCAAAGTCAGCAAGATCTTCCACTTTATAAATGCGAAGCCATCCCCTCTGAACGGCGTCTTGGATCTCCATATCGTCCGACGGAAAGTCGGAGCGGTTCAATGCAACCACCTGCCAGTTGTCCGACAGCAGCTTGCGGGTCAATGCCAATCCGATTCCTGCGTTTGCACCCGTAATCATAGCAATGTTGTCGCGGTGTCCCTTATTCATTGCAGTTTCCTCCCAATACCTAGATATCATTCTTATGAAGCTCACTCTATAACTTGGAGTCGACTTCAAGTCAATATGGAAAAAACCTAGTTTTGTCCAAAGAATAAGGCACTTGACTTGGAGCCGGCACCAAGATGTATAATGCACACAAAAATGGACTCTGGGAGGGAACGGAATGAAGGAAGAGCGGACGTTCTCGATTAAACAAACTGCCACGCAAACCGGCATTTCTGAAGATACGATTCGTTATTATGAGAAGATCGCGCTGCTCCCCCGGGCGGAAAGAAAAGATAACGGACATCGCATCTATCGGCAGGGAGACATCGATACGATTCAACTGATATCTTGTCTGAAAAAAACGGGGATGCCGCTGGAAGAAATGCGGCCTTTTCTGACGGTATCCACGGATGCCGATCCCGCTGAGTTCCCCGAACTGGTGGGGCTCTTAAGGAGCCATCGGGAGAACATCGTCAGCCAAATCGCCTCTCTGCAGCAGGTCGTCGATTTCATCGATATGAAATTGGAGCAGGGGAGGTACCGGAAGAGCTGCTCGGATGAAACGCAGGACGACGCGTCCGGCAGCAGGGGGGAAGAATCCAAGTCCCAATCGGTCTCGACGATTCAGATGAGTTATTTTCCTCTATCCACCGGAAAATCCGCTGGGCTGAACATGGAATAAACAAGGCCATCCCGTTCCTTGCAATCCGAGAGGTCGCCTGGATAAACAAAGAGCCGTCACCAGAAGTGGTGACAGGCTCTTATTGTTGTTGTAATGGTTAGTCCAGTTTAGTGACGAGGATGTCATAATTGCAATTTAACGTTACTGCGCCTTCGTTGTATATCCAAATGCCGTACACCGATTGTTGGCCGGCATTTACAATTGTAAATCCGGAACCGGAGGTTTTCTTTTTGCCTAAAACATCGAAGAAACCGAATACTTTATAATGGCATAAAGCGCGATTCATTCGGCGGAGGATGGACGTATCCATCATAAAATTTCGAAGCGGGTCGGGAAGACGGCGAAACACCTCTTCCATTAAATAATCGAAAATATGATGCTGCCGGCCATCGATTTGATTAATGGAGTCGGCAATGTCAGCGCTCCGGCCCATAGAGATGGCGGCCAGCTGCATGCCGGTAACCCAGCCCTCCGTCCGCTGCATAAGTTCATCGGCTTACTCATTCGTCAGTTCGAAACCATTCATATGACGGAATAAAGCGATAACCTCGTTACATTCGAACATGAGGTCATGCATCGTAATGCGATTCAATTCACCATTCACAAGAAGCTTGGCGATCGGGATGTCCGGCACCGTGCGACTTGCAATAATAAGCCGAACTTGGGAAGGCAAACGCTCCAGCATATAGCTGAGCGAATCATGAATGGAGGGGAGCTCGATACAGTGGTAATCGTCGAGTATAATTATGACCTTGTCAGGCAAAAGCTCCATATCGCGCAGCATCGCTCTCAGGATATGCTCCGTCGGAACCGAAGAGCCCTGATCCAGCAGCGGAAGACTGGACAGACCGAAACCCGGCGAGCACTGGCGGATCGCGGCCGTCACATATCGCCAGAACGAAATCCAATCGTTATCCAGTCGATCTAAATTTCATCCTCGATTAAGGGAATTTTCGTTGGCATTGTTATCTATCCCCATAATATATGAAGCATGAAAGCGGCACAAAAAGAAATTTATGCATAATCGAATGAAGGATTATTTTAAGAATCGCATCCATACTGAAGAATGTAGGACAACTGACCCCATACGTTGTTGACTTTTTCCAGTGGGTCAGCGATTATTGGAAAATGCAATGGTTTTACCGCTACATAAGCGGGTGTTTGTAAGGATAAACCTAACAAGGAGGAAACGAAGTACAATGGAGGCTGCTAATCAAGCTGCTATGAGTGCAGAAGGGCCGGATTTGAGCAAAATCAAACGCGCCCCGATTGTTATCGCACTGATCATCGGCGCATTCGTTGCAATTCTGAACGAAACGCTGCTCGGCAATGCTTTTCCTGATTTGATCAAGGCGTTAAATGTAACGCCCTCTACGATTCAATGGCTGTCCACCGCCTACATGCTGGTGGTTGGCGTGCTCGTGCCGGTAACGGCGATTTTGCAAGAGTGGTTCACGACGCGGCAAATGTTCATCGGCGCGATGACATTTTTCCTAATAGGTACAATTATTGCGGCGTTTGCACCGGGGTTTGAAGTACTGCTGGTAGGGCGTGTCGTACAAGCGCTCGGTACAGGGTTAATGCTGCCGGTTATGATGAACACGATTCTTGCGATTTTCCCGCCTGAGAAACGCGGTGGAGCGATGGGATTGATCGGTCTGGTTATCATGGTCGCTCCGGCGATCGGACCGACGGTATCGGGTCTCATTCTCGATTCGCTTGAATGGCGTTGGTTGTTCTACCTGGTTATTCCGCTTGCGGCCTTCTCGATCATTTTTGCATCTATTTATATGAAGAACGTATCGAGAATTACGAAGCCGAAGGTAGACATCCTGTCGATCATTCTCTCGACGATTGGTTTCGGCGGTGTCGTGTACGGATTCAGTAAGTCAGGTGACCTTGGCTGGAGCGATCCTGAGGTGTATTTGATGGTTGCGGCAGGTGTCCTCGGCATTGTAATCTTTGCTGTTCGTCAAATCATGCTCAAAAGCCCGGTCATGGATATGCGTGCATTCAAATACCCGATGTTCGCTCTCGTTACGATACTGATGCTTGTCATGATGATGACGTTGTTCTCGACGCTGACCCTGCTGCCGCTGTATTTGCAAGGTCCGCTTATGTTGACGGCATTCTCTTCAGGTCTTATTATGCTGCCAGGCGGCATTGTCAACGGGATGATGGCACCGGTAGCCGGCGTTTTGTTCGACAAGCTTGGACCACGTGTACTCGTTATTCCGGGGCTTGCTATCGTGGTTGGCGCGATCTACATGTTCACTGGCATTGATATGGATACGACAAAAGGCTACCTCATCACCGTGCATATCATCATGATGATCGGTATTTCACTTGTGATGATGCCTGCTCAGACGACGGCGCTGAACCAGCTGCCGCGCGCATTGTATCCACATGGCACGGCAATTATGAACACGCTTCAGCAAGTTGCAGGCGCAATTGGCGTGGCGCTGTTCATCAGCATTATGTCCAACGGTACGAAGGACTATCTCGCGACATCCAGCAATCCCGAGGATCCGATTGAATCGTTAAAAGGCATGATCGAGGGCTTGCACAATGCATTCTGGGTAGGTCTGTGCATGGGCATTCTCGCCCTCGTCATCGGTCTGTTCATTCGCCGCACAAGCCCGCCTGAAGGCGAAGAACCGCGCCAAGGCATGGGACATTAAGTTCGTTAGATGAACGACAAGAAGGGATTGACCTTGCAAGACTGCACATAACGCGGTCTTGTAGGTCAATCCCTTCTTTTTTACCCCGCGAGTTCTCCATCAACCGCAATCCGATTGGCGCCGTTCGACTTGGCGAGATACATCGATTGGTCCGCCGTACGCATGAGATCAAGCTCCGACTTGCCCTCTGTCCACAGCGTACAGCCGACACTGGTGGACATGAGCAGCTGCAGCTCTTTGATCTGCATGGGCGACTCTAATTGCTCGGTCAAACGACGAGCGACCTGCATCAGGTCGTCGCGGCCGTTCTTCAGCCATGCCGCCACCACGAACTCATCGCCGCCTACGCGCGCGATCAGATCGGATTCGCGAACAGCCTTCTTGATGCGATTCGCGAATTCTACAAGCACGAGGTCGCCGACTTCATGTCCGTAAGTATCGTTGCACTGCTTGAATTTATTCAAATCGAGGTAGAACAACCCGAATAGGCCTTCACCGCGGCTGGCCCGATTCATCCAGCCTTGGACGCGATCGCTAAAGCCTCTGCGATTCAGCAATCCCGTCAGAATGTCGCGCTCCGTTAATTGAATGAGTTCGCTCTCCAGCTTCTCGCGTCTTTTGATCTCAGCTCTTAGCTGAATCAATAGCTGCTCGTAATCGTTCAGAATCCGAATCTTGTCATCGTAGTTAATTTGCTTGCCCAGCTCCGAACCTAAGGCGAGCGATAACAGCTGCAGCGTCTCGATATCGCGATTGGAGAAAGCATCGGTACGGCTGGAGATAACTTTCAATACGCCAACAGCGTTGCTTGACTCGAACAAGGGAACGCAGACCATGCTCCTTGCGCCGACTTTCAGCGTCGCCGCTTTATCGACGCGGTCGTCCTGCTGCGTATCCGCCGAATACAGGATTTCCTTCTCCGTTACGCACAAGCCGGACAAGCTGCCGTTCTTATTGATTCGAATGCCGAGATGAGGGTGCAAGGTGCCGCTGACGGCGGCATAAACCATTTCATCGCCGGCCAGCATTTCGATGGTAGAACCGTCGGCATCCGTTAATAGGCACATTCGATCGCAGATCGTCTGCATGAACTGCTTCAAATCAAAGTTAGACAACAGCATCTGCTGTTGGACTTCCATTATGACTTCAAGGTGACGGTTCTCAAACATCGTCCTAATTCCCCCATGCTTAGCGTCGTAATCTGTCGAATATCATTAGGTTACATGCTAGCACTTTTAACTAAGTTTGTCAGCCGCGCCTTGAAAGCGGGGGATACTAGAGACGTATAATCACTCACATTTTTATACGACCATCAGCTTTCTCCGCGCATCATGCAAATTTGATTGGTAAATACTGTCCCTTGTTATGTTATAATAACTGGAATATAAGCGATTCAGATGGATTTGTTGAGACTATTATGTTCTAAGAGGAGGTTATGCTCGTGGCCCGATTCGTCAATGACTTAGCGATTCGCTCTATGCAAAGTTTGTCCTATGGACAACGGCGGTAATTTGTATAGAGCTGGAAGTGGTTATCCGCCATTGCTATGACCGGGTTAGCCGGTTGGTGTTCGTAGGCAGACTTTGCTCCCTTAAGATTTATTATTTTAAGGAGCGGAGCTACTATGAAATATATAAACGCAGAGCAACTCTTCCCGGAGGAGCTGCTGATCGAGATTCAGAAGTATGTGCACGGGGAACTGGTTTATATCCCGAAGCCGAAAGGGCAGCATAAGAAATGGGGCGAGAATTCAGGCAGCCGCAAACAACTGCTGCTTCGCAACGCCGAGATTCGCAGCCGTTTTCGCGCTGGGGATTCCATCGACCAGCTCGCAGATTGTTTTTTCCTATCGTCGTGCAGTATTAAGAAGATCATATACACCAAACAGCAGACATAAATTCGAGCCGCATCGTTACATACGATGCGGCTTATTTGATGTGACGGAACCGTTAGTACATGTTTCTTCTTTGTCTGGTCGGAAGAAACTCGACTAGTATTGCTTTGTCCTTTGATAATTGCAGATGGAGTGTTACGATAAGCCTTACAGAGGGCAAGCTGAAAGGTTGTAGTTCTTAGAATAGGACAGACAGGAGCGATAGGATGGGTAATACCGATAAGTTCGAAATGATTGCAAGCACGTACGACACGCCTGAAAGAATTCATATTGCGAAGATATCCTCGGACGCGATTCGTCGATATATGGATGATGCCACAACCAAGAGCGCGATTGATTTTGGCTGCGGCACGGGCCTTGTCGGCATGAATCTGGTCAACGAGTTTCAATCGATGCTGTTTCTCGACACATCACCGAATATGATCCGTCAGATTCAGCAGAAGATCAACGATGCCGGCATTCAGAACGCGGATACGTTGTGCTTCGATTTCGAGACGGATGATTTATCGGATCTGCGTGCGGACTATATTATGATGGCTCAAGTTCTGCTGCATATTAAAGATGTCGATTTCGTTCTGGCGAGATTGTTCAATGTTCTTCAGGATGGCGGACATCTTGTTATCGTCGACTTCGATAAGAATGACAAGGTCGTCTCGGATTTCGTTCATAACGGATTCCATCAAGAAGAGCTCAGAGATCGGATGTCGAGAATCGGCTATCGGGATATTCAGTCAGAAACGATTTATACCGGGGACAAAATCTTCATGGGCCAAGAGGCTTCGATGTTTGTTCTTGATGCTCGGAAATCATAAACCATAACAAGAAAGCACGAGGGATGGAAATGGCATACACCGTTGATTTTAACAATGTGTCGACAGTTGGCTTGGAGTCATCGCCTGTAGCAGATGCGCTGGCTGGGCTGCGTGCGAATGAGGCGCGATATTTTATGAACAAATACAAGCATGCGTTTACGGTTGTTCCGGCTAGCGAGAGCCAGGAAAACCTTGATTATGTGAACCGGATTCTGAAGGAAGAGCGGAATATCGAGTTCGCGGCGAAGCCGCTGGAGACGTCGCGTTTTCAAGTGGAGAACATCGATTGGACTTACGTGTTCTATAAGGATGGTCTTTCGGCCAACGTTTTGTACACGATCGATAACCCTAAGAAGCGGGCTGTCGGCTTTAAGCTGTCTGAAGGAATGGAAGTGCCGAAGGAGCTCGAAACGAAGTTTAAGTTCGCTAGACAAAAGTCTAAGCTGGCCGGTACGATCCGCGGTTCGTTCTTTGTTATTAAAGGTGAATATTAAGCCATTCGTGAATGCAAAGGCACCCCGAATGGGGTGCCTTTGTGCGCTGCATTACGTCAATTTATCGTCATCGGACGGCGTTTGCTCTGTGCGATCTGTTGGCTCGGTCTGCTCTGATTGCACACTTTGCGGCGGGGCGGTTTGCGCTGTGGAAGCCTTTCGCTTGCTGCGGCGTTTCACAATGACCACTGCAAGGACGATGATTGCGATGATCGGAAGAAGCGGGAGCAGGAAAGCCCCAATAATGACGAGCGCTTTGCCGAATGAAACCACCATGTCCGCGCTCTGATGCAGCGAGTCTCCGGCTTTCTTCATCAGACCCGGCTTCTCGTTCAGCTCTAGATCGGCTTCATCGCCGTTAAGCGTCTGATACATGTCGATGTTGATTGTAGAATACTCTACATTCTGGTCAATGAAGCGCATTCTGCCTTTGATCCGTTCAATATCTTCTTGCACTTGGGCGAGTTCATTGGAGAAGGCAACGAGATCTTTTGACGTTTTGGCGTTCTCCATAAAGGAAATAAGCCGCGCCTCGGCTACTTCCCGAGCTTTCAGACGAGCGGAGAGGTCCGCGTATTCTTCGGTTACGTCTTCGCCGTTAATGCTTTTGCTCAGCTTCTTGTCCGGCAGCTTGTCGATGGCATCGATGAACGTATTGAACCCCTTGGCCGGCACCTTGATCTTGAACGAACCGCTCATACGATTGGATGATTCCTCTTCGTTAAAAGAAAGCAAGTAGCCGCCGCTGCTCGCAATCAATTGATCGATCGCATTGCGCGCGCTGGCGAAGTCTTTGACTTGCATCTGCAGATTGGCGGTATAAATCACCTGCCGATTGAAGCTTTCTTGCGCCGACGTATCGGCTATGCCGCTGCCCTGCTGCCCTGCTGCTGTGTTCACGGCCCCCGAATCTGCGTCTGCTGCTGCATCCGCTGCTGCTGAATTTGACTGCGGCGCTGCCGCCTCTGTCGAGGCCATTTCGACCGCCTTCGATTCCGACCGATCATTGCTGCTGCTGCAAGCCACAAGACCTGCTGCAAGCAATAAGACCGCCAACCATACCCCGACAAGCCGAATCCCTCTTCTTCTCTCTGTTCTCATTGAGACGCCCCCTATGGCATTGGTAACAATGGGATATTCTAGATGACTATCTGTATAGACGTATCCGTTCTTACAATGTTGCAATTCTCCAGGTTGCAGTCAAAGTCCACGGCTGCAAATTAGCAACTAGCCGCTTAAAGTGGTATCATGCAGTCAACAGGCGGCTATCCTTTAGCCTATATTTGGAATTGGCAAGATTTATTCCAACTACGATTAAACAGAAGCGAGGGGAAGACATGAAGACGGAACAGAGTGGACAGGCGTTACAGGCAGGACGCAAGCAGCCTGCTGTTGCAAGGAAGGTTCTGCGGGGACTGATGGTGGTCATTGGCGCATTCGTAACGTCCTATGGGCTTGAGGCGGTATTGATTCCGAACAATGTATCCGACGGCGGCGTGACGGGTCTTAGTATCGTAGGGTCGGAGCTCATCGGCTTGCCATTAGGACTTTTAATCGCGGTGCTTAATATTCCGTTTATTTTTCTAGGGTACAAGCAGATTGGCAAAAGCTTTGCGATCTACTCGGTGCTCGGCATAGCCTCGTTGGCAGTCGGCACAGCCGTCATGCATGAATTAACGCCGATCATTGAAGGCGACACGCTGCTCATAACCGTCGTAGGCGGTATTATTATTGGCTTCGGCATGGGTCTTGCCCTGCGCAATGGCGGTGCATTGGATGGTATCGATATGCTGGCCGTGCTGCTGTCGCGCAAGCTGCCGTTCGGCACCAGCGACCTGATTCTCTTCCTGAACACGTTCGTGTTTATCGTCGTCTCGACCATCTTCGGCCTTCAAGGTGCGATTTTGTCGGGTATTGCTTATTTCATTGCCTCGAAGGTTATCCATATCGTTGAGGAAGGTCTCAGCGGGGCCAAAACGTTCAAAATCATTACCAGGCATCCTGAAGTGATGGTCGAAACGATTCGTGACCGCTTAGGCCGCGGCGCAACCTATAATCTCGTCGAGGGCGGATACTCCAACGAGCAGTTCAAGGAAATCACCTGCGTCATTAACCGACTGGAAGAAAGCAAAATGAAAGAGATTATCCACGAGCTTGACCCAAGCGCGTTCGTCATGGTTTACGATGTGGCGGAAGTAAAAGGCGGGAACTTCAAGAAGAAGGACATTCACTAGGTGTGAAAAAGAAGAAGGGCGCCCGACGGGGCGCCCTATTTGATATTCGCTTCAATTGTTTTCTTGTGTTTTCTTTTATTCAAACGAGTGAACAATACGACTGCCAAGACGACAACGACCGTGAGAAGCAAATAAATGCGGTTATGGCTGGATGCCGATATGACGCCGAACGAGACCGAAGATAGAACGAGGCCATAGATGAAGTTGCCGATCGTCGTAGCCGTAATAAAGCGATGCGTCCGAATCGAGCTTAATCCCGATGCGATATTGATTAAGTTCGTCGGCATGAGCGGCAGAATGCGTCCGAATAGAACGAAGGCGAAGCCGTTCTTCTCGATTCGCTCCTGGAACTGCTGCATCTTCGGCGAGCCGGCGAAGATGTCATGGAACAAATGCCGAATCGATAAGAAGACCAGCGTACTGCCGATAACGCTGCATAAGCAGCCGTATAGATAGCCGTGCCAGAAGCCGAACAACGTGATATTGGCCGTAATGACGAGGATGAGCGGTATGAAGGTGAAGATGTTCTGCAGTGTCATTAAGACAAGCATAATAAGATGAAGCAATAGGATGTCATCGTGTGCGATTTCACGGATCGTATCCGGCGTTAGATCGGCTACGGTTAAGCCGCTGCTTCGAAGACAGAAGAATAGGCACAGCAGGAAGGCGATATAGCAAGCCACCCGAAAGATCAGTTTACGTTTATTCATAACGAACGAACTCCTTTAGGTTACCTAACTAACTATATTATAACGAAAATCACTTTAGAATTGTAAGAAGTAATAATCAGTAATTATGCAAATCGGGGAGACGGCGCCGTCGGTGTTATAGTAGAATGAATGCTGCTAGTGTTTATCTGTTGGTTGAAAGGATTGAAGTTACGCATCATGGAACTAACACAACATGCTAAACGCGAGCCAAGGGCACATAAGTCGGGTTTCCCGATCTCGCTGCTCTCGCTCACGATTGGTGCATTCGCTATCGGTATGACGGAATTCGTCATTATGGGGATTCTGCCGAACGTTGCTGAAGATCTGAACGTATCGATCTCCGCTGCCGGACAGCTCATTACGATGTACGCATTGGGTGTGGCGGTAGGGGCGCCTATTCTTACGGTATTGACCCATCGGATTCCACAGAAGAAGCTGCTGATCTTCCTTATGCTCTTATTCATCGTGGGCAACGGTGTATCTGTAATCGCTCCGAATTATGCCGTCTTAATGGGCGCGCGGGTCCTTACAGCCTTGACGCATGGCACCTTCTTCGGCGTCGGAGCCGTTATTGCAGCAAGCTTAGTTCATCCTGATCGAAGAGCCGGAGCCGTATCCGTCATGATGGCAGGGCTCACGATCGCCAACATTCTTGGCGTGCCGCTCGGGACCTACATCGGGCAGCATATGGGATGGCGCGCCTCCTTCGGCGCTATCGCGCTGATGGGCGTTATCGCCTTAATCGGCGTCGCCATCTTAATTCCACGTCTGAAGCAGGAGAAGTCGTCCAGCATCAAGCAGCAGATTGCGGCGCTGATTAGTCCCAAGCTGCTCGTATTTCTGCTCATCTGTGCGCTTGGCAATTCAGGCCTGTTCGCGGTATTCACGTATATCACGCCGCTGCTTGTCGATATTACAGGCTTCGCGGAGCATAGCGTGACGTGGATCCTCGTTCTGTTCGGCATCGGGGTCACGGTCGGCAATATTGTCGGAGGCAAGCTGGCGGATTGGAAGCTGATGCCCTCGATTCTAGGCATCTACGTGGTCATCGTCATCGCGCTGACGGCGCTGACTTTTACGATTCATAATGAGATCGCTGCTGTCGCGACGATTTTCGTATGGGGGGCGGGCTCCTTCGCCGTTATGCCGGGCTTGCAGGTTAAGATTATGGGCATCGCGAAGGGTGCCCCAGCTCTTGCTTCTACGTCCAGCCATTCGGCGGGCAATCTCGGCAATGCAGTGGGCGCTTTCGTCGGAGGATGGGTCATTACACATCTGTCACTGTCTTCGCTTCCGTGGGTAGGAGCGATCATGGTAGGCCTAGCACTGGCGGTTGGAGCAGGCAGCATGCTGTCGGAGCGCCGGGGAACGGTTTAGTTAGCGGACAAACTCAAATGATAATAGTCAACTATGATGAATGGGCACCTGTGAAGGTGCCCTTCGCTTTCGAATTCGAAGGGAGCATCTGCAGCTGTTATGAAATCGGAAACCTCGAATCGCATCAAAATCAACCCAGGCTTTTGGTCAGGACTAAGCCAATTAGGGATTGCTCCACATGACATTGTCCGCCAGGCACAGCTGCCTTCAACGATTGTTACCGACTTGGTTGTTTCAACGAGCGAGTACTTCGCGATCTGGCAGGCTTATTCTGAACTCATGGGCGACACGGCCGAGGCAATAATTAAACTTGCGACTGTGTTCGAAACGGCGCATTACCCGCCTGCCGCTCTAGCGACGTTCCATGCTCGCGACTATCGAGATGCGCTTAACCGAATGGCCCGGTACAAACGGTTGTGTCCTCCGGAGGGCTTCCGCATCTCCGAGAACGATGAGCGTTGTACCATCCAGCTCGAGTGGCAGAATGCGAATCAAGCTGGGCCGCCCGTATTGGTTGGCATCACGCTCGCCTATCTGTTAGAGCTTGGCCGTCGAGGCACGGGTCAACCTCTTCAGGCGTTGTCCGTTGAATTCATGCATGACATGGGCGATGAATCGGTTTTAGCCGCTTATTTCGGTTGCTCGATTCGGACTGGAGCAGCATGCAATCAGCTGACGCTGCATCGAAGGGATCTGGATCGCAGCTTTATCTCGTATAATGAGGAGCTGCTTGAGGTTCTGACGCCTATTCTGGATCAATCATTGAGCGATCAAGAGCAGAACCGATCGATTACCGACACGGTCAAATGGATCATGAAACGCAGCTTTACTAGGGGCCGTGCCGACATCCGGTATATCGCAAGTGAGCTGGGGATGAGCGAACGAACTTTGCAGCGCAGGCTTACGGATGAAGGCGTCACCTTCAAGCAGCTGTTAGCGGAGGCTCGCCATGAGCAAGCGCTTTTGTACCTGGCCGATCCCTCGCTGGAGATTAAAGAGGTGGCCTTCCTCATTGGCTATGAGGATCAGAACTCGTTCTACCGCGCTTTCCGTCAGTGGGAAGAAGATACCCCATCAAGTTGGCGCGTGAAGCAAGAACGTTGGCGCGGGGGGCTAGTTACGGATTAATCCAATCGAGCGATAATCAACTTACAGGTTGATTATAAAGGAGAAATGCACGATGGATATGGGATTAATCAATAAGACAGCGCTGGTTACGGGATCGACGAGGGGTATCGGTAAAGCAATTGCAATCGAGCTTGCTCGAGAAGGCGTGAACGTCCTCATCAATGGACGGAGCACCGAAGACGTAGAGCGAGTTGTAAACGAGATCCGAGCGGATTTTCCAACGACCTCTCCTCGCAATGCGACGGCAGATATCGTCGATATCGAGCAAAGAGAAGCTTTATTCAAACAGTTTCCCGATATCGATATTCTAGTGAACAACACCGGAATCTATGAGATGATGCAATATGAGGACGTTACCGATGAAGTGTGGGAGCGTTACTTCCGCACGAATGTACTTGCCGCCAATGCGCTGTGCAAGTTTTATTTGCCGAGAATGATCAAGAATGATTATGGCCGTATCATCTTCATCGCGAGTGAGGAAGCGGTTATGCCTTCAGGGCTTATGCCTCAATACGGCGTGACGAAGTCCATGTTGTTATCCTTGTCCAAGAGCTTATCGAAGTTAACAAGAGGGACAGAGGTAACCGTTAATACGATTATGCCTGGACCTACGCTTTCGGAGAACGTGCACCAAATCATCGACGGGATGTACTTGAACGAAAAGATCGCATTTGCAGAGAAAGAGCGAAGATTCATGTCGACCAACCTGCCTCAATCCGAAATCGAGCGATTCATCCGGCCCAGCGAAATAGGCAGGTTGACCGCTTTCGTGAGCAGCCCTTATGCATCCGCATTCAAAGGTTCACCGATTCGGATGGACGGTGGAATGGTGCCGACGATTTTCTAATCGTCTCTTCCTTCAGCCTCAAGTGGATCTCATGTTCATTGTCGTGTGAATAGGAGGATTTGCGGTGGCAAAATGGGACAATATGCTGTCCATGCTCTGGATGCTGCGTTCCGGCAGGAAGCTGACAGCAGCGCAGATTGCGGACAGTCTGGAGATCAGCGTCCGTACCGTGTATCGCTATATCGACGCCTTATGCGCCAGCGGCGTACCGGTCGTTGCGGAAGCCGGCCATGACGGCGGCGTCCGAATTCTGGAGAGCTTCAAGGAGACGCCCTTGTTCTTCAACGCAGTGGAGCTCAAGGCATTGGTAGATGCTTATAAGTTCGCGCAAGGCGCAGGCTACCCATACACAACAGAGCTGGAGAGCGCGCTTAAGAAGGTAGAGAACGGACTGCAGGAGGAGCAGCGTCAGGATCTGTCTCTTCAGACGAGCGGTTTGGATGTCATCTCGCCGGCCCGGGCGCCTTCGGTCATTTCATTATTGCGGGAGTTGGAACAGGCGGCGCAAGAAGGGCATACCGTTCGTATCGCTTATCGCAAAGAGAGTGCGGAGCAAGCCGATGAACGTCAAGTCGATCCGTATGGCCTCGCGTATGATCGGAATGAATGGTACATGGCTGCATACTGCCATCAAGCGGATGCGGTAAGGACCTTCCGAGTCGACCGCATCGAACGGTTGGAGCAGACTGACGCGAATTTCGTGAGGCCCGACAATTTCTCTGCGTCCGCCTATTTCCGTGTTCAATCCGAGAGGAACCGAGAGTCGGAAGAACCGCCAATCGTCATTCGAATAGAGGGGGACCCCGATGCGCTGAACGCACTGTGCAGTCATTGGCATCTGCGCCACTATGTCATGGAACGGACGGACCATGACGTGAGATTTCGGATCGACGCCGCGACAATGAATAAGTATCTGCCAATGTATCTGATCACATTCGGCACGGCCATTCGTATACGGGAACCGCAGGAGCTGAAGCGTACTATCAAGGAGATGGCGTATCGTATCGCGCGCAATTGTGAAGAAGATGACTCTGCTTGAACTTCGCTGACAGCGGTTGTCAGTGAAGCTGGTATACGATAGAGGCAAGGTTAGGGCAACACTCATTAACGTATACATGAAAGGTGGATTTCACTATGCTTCATCATGCACATCAATTGTACGATTACAATGTCTGGGCGAACGAACGATTATTCGCTCATCTCCAGCAGCTTCCGGAGGACGTGTTGAGCGCCGAGATAACAAGCGTGTTCCCGACTGTATCGGTCACCCTCGGCCATATGTATGTGTTCGAGATGCTCTTCTTATCCGTGCTGTCAGGGATCTCGAACGAAGCCATTTATCCCGAGATGATGAAATGGAGAGCGCATGTGCAGGGCCGCACGCTTACTGAGATGCAGGAGCTCTTCGCTGACGCTGCCGGGCAGTTCCGCGGTCTGCTCGAACGTACACCTGATCCGGATAAAGCGATAACGATCGAGCATCCGAGCTATGGCCGTATGGACACGCGTTTCTCCGAGATTGTGCAGCATGTCGTGAACCATGGCACGTATCACCGCGGCAACATTACCGCAATGCTGAGGCAGCAAGGGCATACTGGCGTTTCGACGGACTATATTTTCTATCTGGCAGAGCGTGCATCTAACTAGTACCTACTCTATATAAAAAAAACAGGCATCGGTATTCTAACCGATGCCTGCTTCATTATTTATGCTAAACGCACTTTAAAATCTTCATAACCGAACTGGCGAACGATACGGCAATCGCCGTCGCGACCTTTAACTGCAATCGCAGGAAGCGCCATGCCATTGAACGTGTTCGTCTTCACCATGGAGTAGATCGCCATATCTTCGAAGACGAGGCGGTCTCCTTCTTGAAGCGGTTGATCGAACGAGTAGTCGCCGATGACATCGCCCGTCAGGCAGGTTTGACCCGCAAGGCGGTACGTGTGCGGCTTCTCGCCAGCCTCGCCGGACGTTTGGAGCGGCGGACGATATGGCATTTCGAGTACGTCCGGCATATGGCAAGTCGCGGATGTATCAAGAATGGCAATGTCCATGCCGTTCTGATGGAAGTCGAGCACCGAAGTAACCAAATAGCCGGCGTTGAGCGCAACAGCCTCGCCAGGCTCGAGGTATACTTCAAGACCGTAATCATTCTGCATACGCTTGATGCAAGCTTCAAGCCGTGGAATATCATAATCTTCACGCGTAATATGATGTCCGCCGCCGAAGTTGATCCATTCCATCTTCGGCAGCCATTCGCCGAATTTCTCTACGACAGCGTTGAGTGTCGTCTCGAGATCGTCGGAGTTCTGCTGGCAGAGCGTATGGAAGTGCAGACCCGTTACGCCGTCAAGCAGCTCCGGACGGAACTGATCGAGAAGAGCGCCGAAACGCGAGCCCGTGGAGCATGGATCGTAGATCTCATGTCCGACTTGCGTCGAGCATTGCGGATTGATGCGCAGGCCAACCTTGCGGCCGGCCTTGAGCGCCTTATCCTTGAACTTCTCCAGCTGGGAGAAGGAGTTGAAGATGATGTGATCGCAGATGGACAGAATCTCATCCATCTCTTCAGCACGATATGCAGGGGCAAAAACATGCGTTTCTTTGCCCATTTCCTCGTAGCCGAGTTTAGCTTCATATAAGCCGCTTGCGGTTGTGCCGCTCAAGTATTCGCCAATGAGGGGATACATCGCTGTCATGGAGAATGCTTTCTGCGCCAGTACAATCTTAGCTCCCGTACGCTGCATAACGCCGCTGAGGATCTTCAGATTTCTCTCGATGAGCGCCTCGTCGACGACAAAGCAAGGTGTAGGTAGCTCTTCGAACCGCATCTTAGCGAACCATTACCGGTTGTTTGTCAGCCTTAGGCGACTCTTGACCGTCATCTACAAGTACTGGATTGAAATCTTCTACCCATGGAAGTCCCCATTTGTTCAACTCTTCCATGAATGGATCTGGATCGAACTCTTCTACATTGTATACGCCTGGTTTGTTCCATTTGCCCGTCAGAACCATTGCGGCGCCGATCATAGCAGGTACGCCAGTCGTGTAAGAGATCGCTTGCGAGCCCACTTCTTTGAAGCATTCTTGATGGTCGCATACGTTATATACATAGTACGTTTTTGCAACGCCGTCTTTTTTGCCTTGGAAAATGCAGCCGATGTTCGTTTTGCCGACCGTGCGCGGTCCGAGCGATGCCGGATCTGGCAGTACAGCTTTCAGGAACTGCAGCGGAATGATTTGTTTGCCTTCGAACTCGATCGGCTCGATCGACGTCATGCCCACGTTCTCTAGTGCGCGTAGGTGCGTCAGGTAGCTTTGGCCGAACGTCATGAAGAAGCGAATACGCTTCAGACCTGGCATGTTCTTTGCAAGGGACTCCAGCTCTTCATGGTACAGCAGGTACATATCTTTAGGGCCAACTTCTGCGAAGTTGTACTCGCGTTTGATTTCCATTGGCTTCGTTTCGATCCATTCGCCGTTCTCCCAGTAGCGGCCGTTAGCCGATACTTCGCGGATGTTGATCTCCGGGTTGAAGTTCGTTGCGAACGGATAACCATGGTCGCCGCCGTTGCAGTCGAGAATGTCGATGTACTCGATCTCGTCGAAGTAGTGCTTCAGTGCATAAGCGGAGAATACGCCCGTTACGCCTGGGTCGAAGCCGCTGCCGAGCAGTGCCGTGATGCCGGCTTTCTCGAAGCGCTCGCGGTATTCCCACTGCCAGCTGTATTCGAATTTCGCCGTATCATGCGGCTCGTAGTTAGCCGTATCCATGTAGTGTGTCTTCGTCGCGAGGCACGCATCCATGATCGTGAGATCTTGGTAAGGCAGAGCCAGGTTCATAACGATGTCTGGTTTTACTTCGTTGATCAACGCGATCAGCTCGTCAACGTTGTCTGCATCAACTTGTGCAGTCGTGATTTTCGTTTTGCCGCCATCGAGTTTTGCTTTCAGATCGTCGCATTTCGATTTCGTGCGGCTTGCGATACAGATTTCTTCGAAAACCTCACTGTTTTGAACACATTTGTGGATGGCAACCGATGCCACGCCGCCGCAACCAATTACTAACGCTTTGCCCATTTCTCAATCCCCTTACCTGATAGAATTTTGTGGTTAAAACTAACAAATCTCCGGCAAACGATCGATTTTTACGCACAAAAAAAACAAGTCGTAAAAACGCACCGTCGCGAATCACACTTGTTTGATATAAATTACGAATATTAAATGTCACCATCACATGGGACATGGCTTTTTAGGGAAGCACATTAATATTCAAAATATATCGATAACGGATCAGAGTCTATATAGCAAATAATCGCCTTTAATACTCTTATTGATCGTTTCACAAGTTGATGCGCTCTTAACGCATTGGTCGTAAAGAAACCAAAACTTATAAAATTTGAGCTCTTCGCTCAATCAATAAGGCAACAAAGTTGCCAATCGGCATTTGACCCGGCTGTCCGTATGGCCTTAACGTCCGTAAGTGGATGTGGTCAAAAATTATTCGCTACTGGAAAGATCCTCGTATATTTTGAATAACAACTTTCCAACAACACAACTCATAATATCATAAACTTCACAGATAGCAACAAGAAAATAATTAAAAAGTTTTTAGCATTTTTAGGACCGGCCTTTTCTGGCAGCTTAGGCAACAGGTCCAGGCGGTCAAATCAAGGCGATAATGGGCAAAACGGAGCCGATGCATGCGGCTTACTCATAGTGTACCGCTCAAAGTCGACAACCATACCGCCCACTTAATTCAAGCCGAACAGCTCTATAAGCGCATAACCTAAACCCGAGAGCAGCACCGATCCGATCAGTCCAGCTGCGAATGACCGCATACCAAACCGGCGGAAGGCCGCGACATCGACATGAAGACCGAGTCCTGCCATAGCCATCGCAAGGAGCAAGTAGGCCGCATTCACCAATTGACTCGCAAGCTCAGCCGGGATAATGCCAGCCGTATGAACGCCGCTCATCACAAGGAAGCCTACAATGAACCACGGGATCGGAATCGATCGCCAGCTTGCTTGGTTCTTTACGCCATTACGTTTGTTGTCCGCCCGATTCATCCATATGCCAATTAGTACAGCTGCTGGCACCAGCATGGCTACTCGTGTCAGCTTCACAATCACAGCAAGATCAACCGAATCTGAACCGGCAGGCGCCGACGCGGCGATCACGTGAGCGATCTCGTGAAGCGTTCCTCCAGAGAAGATCCCGTAGGCTGCCGCCGTCAAGCCGAGAATCGGATACAGCAGTGTATACAATAATGTGAAAATGGTTCCGAGTATCGCAACGGCAGCGGCACTAATAGCAGTCTCATTGTCATTGGCCTTTATCTGCGGCGAGATTGCAACAACGGCTGCCGCCCCGCAGATTGCGGTTCCGCATGCAGTCAGAATGGCCAATCGCTTCTCGACTTTCATCAACTTAGCAATATTGTAAACGGCGAAGATCGTAAAGGTCAGATTGATGACGGCGACGGCCAGAACCTTAGGCCCGGCATGAACGATGTCGGTCAGATTGAGCCGCATGCCCAGCAGGATGATGCCGCAACGCAGAAGCTTTTTGCTTGAGAAGGAAGTTCCCGTCATCATTGCATCCGGAACGCCGACTGCCGCCCGCCAGGCGAGGCCTAGAATAATGGCAATGACGAGCTGCCCCATTATGTTCAGGAACGGGAAGCTGGCCGCATACTTCGCGATCATGGCGAGCATCAGCGTCAGTCCGATGCCTTGAGCGAATGCCCTCCCTTTGTTGTTATGCAGTAGTAAGGCAGATGTCTGTGCCATGTCCCTCATTCCTTCCGTCGCAGGTCTATGACCTCACTATAAGGAGCTGGCATTCGGAAGGGAAATACCGATCTGCTATCTGTATCATAAGTAAAACTTATTGTTGGATTGTTAGCTGCTCGTTATGAGGGTACAATAGAAGCAGAGAGAAAGGGGGAGCTCCATGATTGTAGAGACGCTTCGCGTGTTTGTTACGGCAGCAGAACAGAGCAATTTCTCCCGGGCGGCAGAGCTGTTGAATTTGTCCCAGCCAGGCGTGAGCTTACATATACGCAATCTTGAGAATGAGTTCGGAACGAAGCTGATGGTCCGCTCCCCGAAGCTAGTCAAGCTGACGGAGGCAGGAGCCATTCTGTATCATAGGGCGAAGGAGATATTGGCCTCGTACGAAGCGGCCAAGCAGGATATCTTCCGACTTCATGACAGAGTGACCGGACCGCTTCATATTGGAGCCAGCTTTACGATTGGCGAGTATGTGCTTCCCCGCCTGCTCGCGGAGTTCGCGGAGCAGTATCCGCAGGTGGAGATGGACTTAACTATAGGGAATACAGAGGAGATCGTCCAGAGCATTCGCGAGAGCAAGCTCGATCTAGCCCTTGTAGAAGGGGAAGTCACAGTAACGGACTTGATCATTACCTCCTATATGAGGGACGAAATGATTCTGGTCGCAGCCTCCTCGCATCCGCTCTCGTCCTTACGGATCGTCGAGACCGGCCTTCTTCATGATCAAGTGTGGGTGCTGCGCGAGAACGGGTCCGGCACGCGAGCGTTCAGCGATCAGTTCATTCAGCAGGCGGATCTCCGAATGAAACGCTCTTATGTATTCAACAGCAGCCAAGGGGTTAAGGAAGCGGTGTCGGCCGGTTTAGGCATTGCCATCCTGTCGCGACTGGTCGTGCGCAGAGAACTGGAGGCGGGCGAAATGACCGAAATTCCGATGAAGGGAATTCGATTAGACCGAACCTTCTCGTTGATTCGTACGCCGGATCAGGTACCGACCATGGCTGTGCAAGCTTTTGTAGAGAAGCTGCTTGCTAAGGATTGATTGGCAAGAGAACGGGGCTATCATTAATTTTAATTATGATTCCAGAGTGGAGGGGAGCTGCCCATGACCTTACAACAGCTTAGATACATTCTGACCATCGTAAGCTGCGGCTCGATTAGCGAGGCGGCTAAGAAGCTGTTCATCTCGCAGCCCAGCTTATCGAGTGCAGTGAAGGAGATCGAGCAGGAGTTCGGCATTGAAATTTTCGTCCGTTCGCCTAAAGGAATTGTGCTGTCGAATGACGGTGCGGAGTTTCTATCGTACGCCCGGCAGGTGGTGGAGCAGGCTGAACTTCTGGAACAGCGGTACACGAACCAGAAGCCGTCGAAGAAGCTGTTCTCTGTCTCTACCCAGCACTACGCGTTTGCGGTTCAGGCTTTCGTCGGCCTGCTGAAAGAAATGAACATGGATGAATATGAGGGTACGCTGCGCGAGACGAGAACGTACGAAATCATCGAGGATGTGCGCAACCTGCGAAGCGAGGTTGGCGTTCTATATTTGAGCGACTTCAATCGGAAGGTCATTCAGAAGCTGCTCAGCGAGAATCATCTGCGATTCCATCCGCTCTTCAAGGCAGATGCTCACGTGTTCATCAGCTCGGAGCACCCGCTTGCCGGTCGCGATGAGGTCGATATCGAAGAGCTCGACGATTATCCTTGTCTCGCTTTCGAGCAGGGGGATTATAACTCGTTCTACTTCTCGGAGGAAATGCTCAGCACAAGAACGTACAAGAAGAAGATACTGGTCAGCGACCGTGCCACGCTGTTCAATACGCTCATTGGACTGAACGGCTATACGATCAGCTCGGGGGTTCTCAATAAAGATTTGAACGGCGAGCAGATCAAATCGGTGCGTCTGCGTACGAACGAGAATATGGAGATCGGCTATATTACGAACCAGAAAGCGACCTTAAGCCAGCTGGCCGCTGCTTATGTACATAAGCTCAAGAGCGTGATCAAGGATTCCGGACACCCGATCATCAACGAAGAGGATGGGCTCGATTGAGCTCATCTTTTATTTTTAGCGAGCAGGTTGTTCAGTAAAAGGGTGTTATAATTAAAGAAGAGAGTCTAAGATAGAAAATGAGGTGGAGATTATGGGAGCTAGTGCAGATGTTCTGATCGTCATCGATTTGCAAAACGGGGTTTGCTACGACAGCGAGCATTTATTTGGATTGGATCGGCTGCTTGCTAAAGTGAATGATAGAATCTCCTTGTACCGTAAGCTGCATAAACCGATTATTTTCGTTCAACACTGCGATGAGGACTTAGTGCCAGGAGAGGAACCATGGGCGATTCATGCTGAGCTTGATGTTCAAGCACATGATATTAAAATCAGCAAAATACATGCAAACTCTTTCTATAGAACGAACTTGCAAGAAGTTCTGGATCAATTGAATGTGAACCGTATCGAATTCTGCGGTGCCCAAACGGAATATTGTGTGGATGCAACGGTTAAATTCGCTCATGGTCTAGGTTACAGCAACCTTATGGTGCGCAATGCAACCTCCACATTAAACAACTCATTTATGTCTGCAGAAGAGACGATTCGTTTCTACGAGAATATATGGAATCATCGATATTTAGAGTTCATACATGAAGAGGTTTAAAATGAAAGGATAGAAACCCGCCTTGGCGACAAGGCGGGTTTTCTTGTGGTTAACATACTATCTATTATAGTGTTGCGCGAACCTCTTGCGCCGCTTGGATCAGATGCTTCAGACTTGCCCATGTTTCGGCTTCGCCGCGCGTCTTCAGACCGCAGTCCGGGTTCACCCACAGCTTCGCAGGATCGATCTTATCGAGCATACGGCCAAGACCTTGCTTCAGCTCATCGACGCTTGGCACACGCGGGGAGTGAATATCGTATACGCCTGGACCTACTTCCGTCTTGAAGCCGCATGCGTTGATGGAGTCGATAATCGATAGGTCCGAACGTGAGGCTTCGAACGTAATGACATCGGCATCCATTGCATCGATATCGCGAATAATATCGCTGAATTGGCTGTAGCACATATGCGTGTGGATCTGCGTATCGGCTTGAACGCCGCTGTGCGTCAGTCGGAAGGCAGGGATCGCCCAGCTCAGATACTCGCTCTGCCAGTCCGATTGGCGAAGCGGCAGCTTCTCGCGCAGCGCAGCTTCGTCGATCTGAATGATCTCGATTGCGTTAGCTTCAAGATCCAATACCTCGTCGCGGATCGCAAGCGCGATTTGCAGGGCGCTGTCCTTCAGGCTGATGTCCTCGCGCGTGAACGACCAGTTGAGAATCGTAACGGGACCCGTCAGCATGCCTTTGACCGGCTTGTTCGTCAGGCTCTTCGCATATGCCGAATATTCAACCGTCATCGGCTTCGAGCGGCGGATATCGCCCCAGATGATCGGAGGCTTCACGCATCGCGTGCCGTACGATTGTACCCAAGCGTTCTGCGTGAAGACGAAGCCGTCGAGGCTTTCGCCGAAGTATTCCACCATGTCGTTGCGCTCGTATTCGCCGTGAACGAGTACATCAAGGCCGATCTCTTCCTGCTGCGCGACGCATTGTGCGATTTTCTCGAAGTTGAACTGCTTATACTGCTCTTCGCTGATCGCGCCCTTCTTGAACGACGCGCGGTTCGCCCGAACGTCTGCCGTTTGCGGGAAGGAGCCGATCGTCGTCGTTGGCAGCAGCGGCAGCTTGAACTTGTCCCGCTGAATTTGCTCACGCTCTGCGAACGCAGGCAGTCTCGTGAAATCAGCGTCTGTCAGCGCAGCCGCTCTTGCTTGTACCGATTCGTCGCCAGCAAAGCGCGAAGCGCCGAACAGCTTCTCGTTCGCAATATACAGCGGTGAAGACTTCGAATATTCAAGCGCCGTGATTGCCTTGAGCTCGGCAAGCTCCTGCAGCTTTTCTTCCGCGAATGCAAAATAGTTCTTCGTCGTTTCAGCCAGCTTCGTCTCGTTCTTCAGCGTGTAAGGAACGTGGAGCAGCGAGCAGGATGGGCCGATCACGACTTGCGCTGCGTGCTGACCAATCTCTTGGACCAGCGCGAGCGTCTTCTTATAGTGGTTCTTCCAAATGTTCTTGCCGTTAATAACGCCGGCGAACAGTACTTTGCCTTGTGCGAATCCGAATTGCTTCAGAAGCGCGAGCGTTTGCGTACCTTCCACGAAGTCGAGGCCCACGCCGTCGAAAGGCAGGGATTGAAGCGCTTGATAGCAGTCGCGAACATCGCCGAAGTAGGTTTGAACAACTACTTTCACATTGCCTTTAGCCGCAAGGATCTGGGAATGGAGCTCCGCGAACAGTGCGATATCTTCCTGCGACAGGTCCGTAACGAGCGCAGGCTCGTCCAGCTGCACCCACTCGGCGCCTAGCGTGTTAAGCTGTGCCAGCACTGCCTTATAACCTTCAACAAGCGCGCCGGCGAAGTCCTTGGGTTGCTTGGAGCCCGTGAATTTCGCAAGCTTCAGCAGCGTGAATGGACCGACGAGCACCGGCTTCGTCGTAATGCCGAGCTGCTTCGCCTCGTTGAATTCGTCGAACAGCTTCGTTCCGGCCAGACGAATGTCAGCTGCATCTTCAATCTCAGGCGTCATGTAGTGATAGTTCGTGTTGAACCATTTTTTCATCGCCAATGCCTTCACATCGCCGCGTTCGCCCTGGTAGCCGCGCGCCATTGCGAAGTACGTCTCCAGCGGGCTCAGACCAAGAACGCTATATCGCTGAGGGATAATGTTGAACAGGCAAGCCGTGTCGAGCAGGCCGTCGTAGAACGAGAAGTCGTTCGAAGGGATGTAATCGATGCCTTGCGCCTTCTGCAGCTTCCAGTGCGATGCTCTCAGCTCAGCAGCCGTTTGGTTCAGCTGTTCGAGCGTGCCCGTGCCTTTAAAATAGTTCTCCGATGCAAACTTAAGCTCTCTAAGCGCGCCGACGCGCGGATATCCGATGATCGATGTTTTCATGGTCAATCGCTCCCTGTCATGTGGTGGTGGCTTCAGTATAGGGGCGATAAGCAGCCATAGAGAAACACTTAAAAACTATTCGGGGCCATAGATTTTTCCTATAGCAGGAGGCGGGATAGCACATAGAGACAGGTTAACGCTGCCGCAGCGTAGTAGATGCCGCCTACTAGGAATAGGGGAGATAGGAGCAGCTCAGGAAGGCTGCGAACCGTTAGCCCGCCCTGCAATCGGATCGCTTTCTTCCAAGTAACTCGACCAGCAGTCAATAAAATAACGTTTGCGAGAAGCAGCAACCAACTCATCAGGCATTCCTCCTCTTGTTTAATCAATAGCGATTATAGAGGAGGGTTCTTAATGCCATGGTGATGAAAAGCTTATCGAATCCTTAACTTTTGTTAATGATTTGCTGAAGGTTGGCGGATGGGCAGCGCGATCTCAAACACGGTGCGAATGCGACCGCTGCGCACGGATACTTTGCCCTCGTGCACTTCCGCAATGCTTTTGACGATAGCTAGCCCGAGTCCCGTACCGCCGCTGGAACGCGAACGGTCCCCACGGTAGAAACGGTCGAATATAAAGGGCAGATCGCTTGGCGGAATAGGCTCGCCGTAGTTCATAATCCGAACGATGGCAGCATCGCCTTCCTGTTCGATCTCAATATCCACGTATTGGCTGCCGCTGCCATAACGGATGGCGTTGGTCAGCAGGTTCTCGAAAGCGCGCACCAGCAGACCGCCGTCGGCTTCAATTAGAAGGGGGTCATCCGGTGCATCGAGCCGGTAAGACATAGACGCTTGGTCCAGCAGAGGGACGTATTCTTCCACGAGCTGCTGCAGCAGTCCAGTCACGTCGAGTTCCTCTAAGGCGAGCGGCATGCCGCTGTCGATGCGGGTATATTCGAACAGGTCGTCGATCAGTCTTTTGAGCGCACGCGCTTTGACATAGGCGATATTGATATAGTGGCGCAGCTCCACTTCATCCCGATAACGGTCTTGTTCGATGACCTCTAGGAAACCGAGAATGGAGGTGAGCGGGGTGCGCAAATCGTGGGAGACGCCGATAATGAGGTCGTTCTTCGTCTTCTCGGCGAGGCGCTCATCCTGCATCGAACGGTCCAACTGCTCTGCCATTCGGTTAATGCTTTCCGTGATGCGCGTCAGCTCTCCATAAGATTGATCCGATTCGAATCGGTAGTCGAGACGGCCGGAGGCGACCTCATTCACGCCTTCCGCGATGCGGTTGGAATACTGCTTTAATTGCTCGGCCAATCGGTCCAGGCTGGCTGCCGCTTGACCGATCTCGTCTTGCGACGGCGTTAACGAATCGACATTGAAATTACCGTTCTCTAAGTTGTGCAACGCCTTGTCCAGTTCTTCTAGGCGGCGAATCGTATTGCGGCTGAAGAAATTGTAGAACAGGCACAAAGAACTGATGCCGATGATGACAAGGACAGGAGCGGAGCCGATGCGGTTGACGACGATTGCGAGAGGGCTGCTGAGCAGTTTAATTTGAATCAGATACTGGGCGAGCAGATAGCAACCGTACAGGATCAAGGTGGTTAGCAATATGCTGCCCAGCGCGGCGCCGAAGAACTTCCAGCGAACGGACTTCAACCATTTGTATGTAAGTGGGTTCATACACGCATGTTTCCTTCCACAGGCGAATTAATCGGGGTCGATTTTGTAGCCGATGCCCCAGACAGTCTTAATATAGCGCGGCGATCGCGGGTCCGGCTCGATCTTCTCCCGGAGTTTGCGGATATGAACCATTACGGTGTTCCTGGACTCCATGAACGGTTCGTTCCACACTTCTTGGTATATTCGGTCCATGCTGAAGACGATGCCTCGATTGGAAGCCATCAGCTGCAGAATGGCGAATTCGCGAGGCGTCAGCTTCACTTCCTCGCCGTCTATCGTCACTTTATGAGTAGCGATGTTGATGCTGAGGTCGTCGATCTCAATCAACGAATTGTCTGCATCAGGGGATCGACCGAATTGTTTGTAGCGCCGCAGATGCGATTTGACGCGAGCGATCAACTCAAGCGGGTTGAACGGCTTCGTCACATAATCGTCGGCTCCCAAGCTTAATCCTGATATTTTGTCGATATCCTGATTCTTAGCGGACAGCAGGATGATGGGCAGCTCGCGCGTCTCGCGGATGCGCATGCAGGCTTCCATGCCGTCCATCCGCGGCATCATGACGTCCATAATAATGAGATCGACGGAATGACGTTCTAGAATTTCAAGCGCTTCTACGCCGTCGGACGCCTTCAGAAGGACATAACCTTCATTTTGCAAATAAATCTCCATAAGCTTAATGATTTCTTTCTCGTCATCGACGAGCATGATCGTTCTTCGGGACACTGCAAGTTCCTCCTGGGCGACAGATTAAGCCTTATTTATGTTCACTATAGCATGCTTGCAGGAATGGAAGTTCTTAAAACCTACTAAATATTTGGAAGTTTATTCACAAAACTCCTCCGTTTGCGACGCCAGCTATAGCTATTACTTATAACCTTCCATCGTTTATCCGTATGACGGTATAGCCGTTCACCCGTGCTATATTTACTCGTACCAAATAAAATCGATGAGACGAGGAGAATGAATATGAGCACACAGACAACTAAGGCTAACAAACGTACCGTTACTCCTTTCCGATATGATATCGTGGGCAGCTTCCTGCGCCCAAGCGCATTGAAAGAGGCTCGATCCAAGTACCAGAACGGCGAGATTACGGCGGAGCAGCTTACGGAAGTGGAGAACGCCGAGATCGTGAAGCTTGTACAGAAGCAGAAGGAGGTCGGCCTTCAGGCTGTTACGGACGGCGAATTCCGCCGCTCGTGGTGGCATCTGGACTTCTTCTGGGGCTTCGACGGCGTGCAGCGGACGATCATCGACCAAGGCTATCAGTTCAACGGGGCGCAATCGAGACCGGAAACCGCCTCCCTGACGGGCAAAATCAAATTCAGCAGCCATCCTTTCGTTGCGCACTATTCCTTCCTGAAAGCTGCTGCTGGCGATGACGTTGTTGCACGCCAAGCGATTCCTGCGGCTGCGCAGTTGCTGTTCGAGCTGGATCGCGCTGAGAATCAGGAAAGCACGAAGACGATTTATCCGAACCGCGAAGAGCTGCTTGCGGACATCACGCAAGCGTACCGGGGAGCGATTCTCGCCTTGTACGAAGCGGGCTGCCGCAGCATTCAGATCGACGACTGCACGTGGGGCGCGCTGTGCGACGAGCAGTTCTCGGCCTTCATGGCGCAGATCGGCGTCGATCTTGCGGATTACGCGAACGAGTTCGCGAAGCTGAACGCAGCCGTCATCGCAGACCTGCCGGAAGATCTCGTCGTCACGACGCACGTATGCCGCGGCAACTATTTATCGACTTATGCCGGCGTTGGCGGCGGCTACGAGCCGATCGCGCAGACGCTGCTCGGCATCGACAACTACGCGGGTTTCTACCTGGAGTATGATACGGACCGCGCCGGCGACTTCAAGCCGCTGCGCTTCCTGAAGGACAATCAGCAGGTGGTGCTTGGCCTGTTCTCCTCGAAGTTCGGCGAACTGGAGAGCAAAGAGGACATCTTGAAGCGGATTGAAGAAGCAGCTCAATACGTGGATTTGAATCGGATTTGCCTGAGCCCGCAATGCGGCTTCGCTTCGACGGAGGAAGGCAACCACCTGACGGAGGAGCAGCAATGGCGCAAGCTTGCTCGAATCAAGGAGATTGCGGAAGAGATCTGGAACTAATTCAATTCATATATAAATATAGAAGAGAGGGACCTCTGCCATTGGCACAGGTCCCTCTGTGTTATTCCTTTTTAGACACGACACGAAAGCCCCGATTCGCTATCCATTAGCGGTCGGGGCTTTTCCTACGTCAGCTAGCCGTTATCCTTCGGCACAAGCTTGAAAATTTCTTGCGATTCAAGCGTTTCAATAAGACGAATAAGCCATTGATAATACCGAATTGCTTCGTCGATCTTAGCAAGATCAAGCTGCACCTGCTGCTCCAGTTCATTGTCGCCGGGGTACTGCTCGACAAGCGCCAGCAGCTCGAATCTCGATTTGCGAAGCGCATGTAAATTAATTTCCGACGCTTTACGCCACTTAATCGAGAAGAAATCAGCGAAGGTCTGGTACCAGTCGTGCTCGACCTCGTACAGGTCTTTGCGGGAACCCTTCTCCCACACCTTGTTCACCATTTTGAGGTCGACGAGCGTTCGCACGCCGGTGCTCATGCTGGTCTTGCTCATCTCCATCGCTTGTCTCATATCGTCGAGCGTCATCGGTTTATTTTGAAAAAACATGAGTCCGTACAGATGCCCCGTCGATGGCGTGATGCCGTACAGATCCATATTGTTGCCAACCGCTTCGATCACTTTCTTCCGCGTCTTAAGCAAAGCCAGCTCCTGTTCAGGGCTGAGACCGCCTCTGCGCTCCATCTTCATTCACCTGACCTTTGTATATTCGTAATTGTAAAGAACAATCTCGGCCTTGTAAAGAAACCAGTTGGAAGGAGAAAGGGAGGAAACGGGAGCATTCGGGAGCATACTTTGTACAGAAATAACTGTACGTACTGTTACAACGGTTAGGATTGTTGACACTGGACGACGAAACTTTTTACACTTATAGGGAAGAAAGTGCGATCATGCAAAGGAAGGGGTGAGCTGGATGGCTATCATTGAGGTGAATCAAGTCACCAAAGTGTTTGGTAACGATCCAGAATCAATTCTCCGCCTAATGGATGACGGGTGGAATAAAGAGAAGATTTATCGCGAGAGAAAACATACGGTAGGCGTGAACAACGTTAGTTTCTCCGTTAATGAAGGCGAAATCTTCGTCATAATGGGCCTCTCGGGCAGCGGCAAATCGACGCTCGTGAGGATGCTTAACCGGCTGATCGAGCCGACTCGCGGGAGCATCGCCATACATGGCAAGGACATCGTGAAGATGAATAAAGAAGGTCTGATCAAGGTGCGCCAGAAGCAGATCAGCATGGTGTTCCAAAAGTTTGCGTTGTTCCCGCACCGAACGGTGGCCGAGAACGTGGAATATGGCCTTGAGGTGCAAGGCGTAGATAAGGCAGTACGCAGGAAGAAAGCGGTCGAGTCGCTTACGCTCGTCGGGCTTGGCGATTATGCGGACAGCCTGCCGTCTCAACTGAGCGGCGGCATGCAGCAGCGGGTCGGGCTCGCCAGGGCGCTGGCGAACGATCCGGATATTCTGCTGATGGACGAAGCCTTCAGTGCGCTTGATCCGTTGATCCGCAAGGAGATGCAGGATGAGCTGCTGGAGCTGCAAGAGAAGATGAAGAAAACGATCATCTTCATTACGCATGATCTGGACGAAGCGCTGCGCATCGGCGACCGGATCCTTCTCATGAAGGACGGCAGCGTCGTACAGGTCGGCACGCCGGAGGAGGTCATGATGAATCCGGCCAACGAATACGTTGAGCGGTTCGTCGAGGATGTCGACTTGTCTAAGGTGCTGACGGCAGCCTCCGTCATGCGCCGTCCAGAGACGATCGGTCTGGACCGCGGTCCGCGCGTTGCCCTCCAGCTGATGCGGGAGAGCGGCATATCAAACTTGTTCGTTGTTGACCGGGGCCGCAGGTTGATGGGGGTCATTACGGCTGAGGATGCTTCCGCAGCCGTTCGCGAGGGCAAGACGCTTGCGGACATTGTCATCCACGACGTTGCGGTAGTGGACAAAGACAAGCTGCTGTATCAGCTGTTCGACATCTGCAGCACATCCAAGCATCCGGTTGCCGTCGTGAACAGCAATAATCGGCTTATGGGCGTAATTGTCCGCGGTGCGGTGCTTGGCGCGCTCGCTGGCAATCCGGATCAGCGGGCTGACCAGCCTGCTGAACCAGTAGCCGCGTTGACGGAAGGGGTGAGCGCTAATGTCTAAGCTTCCGCTCGATAAGTGGGTAGAGAACATTGTTGACGCGCTGGAGACGGGCTTGAAGCCGCTGTTTCATGTTATCTCCTTATGTATTGAAGGGATCGTGAATGGCATCGCCAGCACGTTCCACTGGCTGCCGGCGCTTGTGTTTATCGTACTGGCAGCGGCGCTTGGTTATTATCTCGGCAAATGGAAGTTCGCAGCATTCACAGCAATTGGTCTGCTGTTAATCGATAATCTCGGCTTGTGGGAGCACACGATCGATACGCTGGCACTTGTGCTGACATCGGCAATTCTGTCGATCGTCATCGGCGTGCCCCTCGGCATTGGCTCCGCACAAAGTGATCGGGTGAGGGGGATTGTCACCCCGCTGCTCGATTTCATGCAGACGATGCCTGCATTCGTGTATTTGATTCCGGCTGTTACGTTCTTCGGACTAGGGGTCGTGCCGGGCGTCATTGCGTCGGTTATCTTCGCCGTGCCGCCGACGATCCGGCTGACGAACTTGGGTATTCGCCAAGTGCCGGAGGATCTGGTGGAGGCAGCGGACGCTTTCGGCTCGACAAGCAGGCAGAAGCTGTTCAAGCTGCAGATTCCGCTGGCGATGCCATCTATTATGACGGGCATCAACCAGACGATCATGCTGTCGTTGTCGATGGTCGTTATCGCATCGATGATCGGTGCGCAAGGTGTCGGCGCCGACGTATATGGCGCAGTAACGCAGATTAAGACGGGTGAAGGGTTTGAAGCGGGACTTGCAATCGTCGTGCTGGCGATTGTGCTGGACCGTATGACACAACACATCGTGAGAAAGAATAGGAGAGGGTCGAATGTTTAAACACGCTTCGAAACTGTTGTTAGTCGTTGGGTTAACGGGTGCTATAGCAATAACCGGGTGCTCGAGCGGAAGCAGTGACGAGAGCGCGAGCGGAGGCACCGTCGGGGATCAGGTGAAACATAAGATTGTCGGGATCGACCCCGGCGCTGGCCTGATGAAGCAGACGGAGAAAGCGATGGCCGACTACGAGCTGTCCGACTGGAAACTCGTCGAGGGTTCTAGTGCTGCGATGGCTGCCGCACTAGATAAAGCATACAAGAACGAAGAGCCTATCATCGTCACGGGCTGGACGCCGCACTGGATGTTCGCCAAATACGACTTGAAATATCTCGAGGATTCGAAGGGTTCCTTCGGCCAAGATGAAGAGATTCATACGATTGTTCGCAATGGCCTGAAGGAGGATGCACCTTCCGCTTACTTCATGCTCGACCGTTTCGAATGGACGCCGGATGAGATGGCTGTCGTCATGAACGCGGTTGCAGACGGTACGAAGGCAGAGGAAGCCGCCGCACAGTGGGTAGAGGCGAACGCCGATAAGGTCGATGCATGGGTGAAGGATCTTCCGCAGGAATCCGGCAAGAAGCTGAAGCTTGCGTTTGTGGCTTGGGATTCGGAGATTGCGAGCACGAACGTCGTGAAGCAGGTGCTCGAGCAGCGTCTTGGTTACAAGGTCGAGATGCTGCAGGTGGAAGCGGGCCCGATGTGGGCGGGCATCGCCAACAGCAGTGCGGATGCGATGGCAGCAGCTTGGCTGCCGACCACTCACCAAGATTACTACGACAAGTACCAAGGACAGTTTGAGGACTTGGGCGCGAACCTGGTCGGAACGAAGCTTGGTCTCGTGGTTCCGTCCTATATGGAAATTAACTCGATTGAGGATTTGAAGACGAAGTAATATTTTTACACAGGGAAGTGGATTCAGCTCTTATAGACGTCATATGGAAGCCCCGACGCGCAATCTGCGGTCGGGGTTTTGTGTTGTAACCATGGACTTAACATCGCATTGTAACCAGTAGTGTTCCTATTTATGTATGTCTTTGTTTGCTGTAGAATGGTGTCAAAACCGCTCATTATTGGAGACAGAGAATGGCGAATCCACAACTTACAGCGTATATTTCGCTTGTTACAACGTCAGGTGTATTGATTTTAGTATTATTTATTTATTCTTTTGTCAAAAGAAAACAGACGCCGTTCGCCTACACGTTTATGTTGTTCACCTTTACGCAGTGCATTTATGTATTCGGCCACGCGTTCGAGCTTGCCAGCAATACGCTGGAGCAGATCAAGCATTGGACGATGGTGGAATATGCCGGCATGCCCTTTGCGGCTGTACTCGGTTTGATCGTCATTCTGAAGTATATCGGCAGAACCGTTTCACTCCGGACGGGCTTGCTCATGTGCGTAATCCCGTTCATTAGCTTCCTGATGGTATTGACGAACGATTACCACCACCTATTCTACAAGTCTATGTATCTTAGAGCAGACGCACCTTCGCCGATGGCGGACGTGTCGATCGGACAATGGTATATCGTGCACGGCGCCTACACGTTCGGCAGCTTGTTTACGGCCACGGTGCTGCTCATCAGAAGATGGCGCAGCACGAAGAAGGCATATCGGTTCCAGCTGGCGACGCTCATTATTTCGCAGCTGCTGCCGATGTCTGCCGCTTTCGTCTACCTTCTCGGGCTTACGCCATATGGGATGGATCCGGTGCCGATTACGATGTGCGTGACCGCTTCTCTGTTCATTTGGTCCATCGCGGCGAGCCGTTTGCTGACAATCGTACCGATCGCTAAGGAAAGCATCTTCGAAAGCATGCGCGAAGGCGTTATCGTGCTGGATGCCAACCGCCGGATCATCGATTACAACCAGGCGGTCAAAGGCATGATTCCTTTCCTGCACAGCGGTGTCATCGGAACGAGCCTAGATGATATGTGGCCGCAGTTAACGGGCAGGTCCTTCCCTGAGCATGTTAGCATGGATGGCCTGGAGGAAGAAGTGCATTGGCCTTCTGCGGAAGGCATCTCGAGCTATCAGGTGAGGACGTCCCTCGTCATGAACAAGGGCGGCGATGCGATCGGCATGCTGCTGATGCTGATCGATGTGACGGAGCAGCGCATGCTTCAGGAGCAGTTGAAGAAGCTGGCGTATTATGATGGATTGACCGGCATCTACAATCGGACGCAATTTCTCGCGGAAGGGAAAACGCTCCTCGAGAATGCGGACAGCGGACCTGTCTCGTTAATCCTGTTCGACATCGACCATTTCAAACAAATCAATGACACGTACGGGCACGAAACAGGCGATCAGGCGCTGATGCACATCGTATCGGTCTGCCAGCGTTTCATTCATCCGGATATGCCATTCGCCCGTTACGGGGGAGAGGAATTCGTTATTGCGCTGCCAAGCGCCGCATTGCCTGAAGCCGTTAAACTAGCGGAGAACATTCGGGCGGCGCTTCAGCAGAGCGCGATGCATTTCAAGGGTAATACGGTCGCCGTCACCTCGAGCTTCGGCGTCGTGCAGATTAGTGACAACGAGTCGCTGGAGGCGATACTCCGCAGAGCGGATGAGGCGTTGTACACATCGAAGAAAGACGGACGCAATCGCGTTACGGCGGCGGCATAACCTACTAGAATACGTAAAGAGCTAAGGTCATCCATTATCGGACGGCCTTATTTGTTGTGCAGTGTGTCAGAACCCGTGACATTGCCTGATCCAATTGTGCCGTATCCAGGTATAATAGTGTTGCGTATGGAAGCGGGACTCACTCCTTCCTTACGATGAAAGAAACGCCTAAACAAGCGAGAATCAGAATCCACAATTGGTAGGCATACGCATTAACGTCAGCAGCGGCGGACCATCCTACCCACTCCAAGATGCCTGCTGCAATTCCAATTCCGCACAGCACGGAGATTACGGCAGCCCATCTCGGGAGATGCCCCGATTGGTATAACGTAATCGCCATCATAATTGCCCATACTCCCATTGTTGCAAAACCAAGAGTTTCACCGATCGTTACGCCTAGGTAGGTGTGAAGCGCGTCGAAGATAACTTCAATGGCTTCCCTGCGTGCTGGCGATAGGTGCTCGTTGTCGACATATTGGGCGACCAAGCTGTCCACAACAAATAACCACCTTGAGAAACCAACTACATGGAAGATAGCCGAGGCGAATCCAATGCCTGCTGCCACAAGGCTCAGGCTCCGATTTATAGGGCTTGTTAATCGGTATAGCAGCATGACGATCGGGATGATGAGCAAGCTGGATACGACCATCCCAGCCCAATACATTCGCAGCGTCACGCCGCCTTCTTCATACTGCTGCAGGATAATCGCAGTCGGCTTCCTTAGAATATCCGGATAATCGAAGCTGATCATAAGTCCTGTCCAAGAGATCACAATCAAGACGGGCATCGCCAGCAGCTGCATGCCCATTATTCGCATGCCATAACGGCTCATTATGCACTCACTCCTCTGTTTATAGATGGGATACCATCATCTTAAGAGGAGGAGTCTTCGATTCAAATGTTCCAAAACGCAGAAAAGGTATTCCGTTGCGAAAGGTGCGGTGCTCAAGTGAGCTATGGTCTGTCTGCTCTTCTTATTCATCCAATGTTAAGCTACATGGTTCAGAAGGGGTATGATATTGATTCATTTTGCCGCATGGCTTCATGCGATCGATCCATTCTTCAAGATGCGGAGATGCGAATCGCAGAGGAGGAGTTTGACCGATTGCAGGATGCCGCGGCTGATTTTACGAAGGATGAGCGCTTAGGTCTTCATCTCGGTCAGACGATTGAGTTGTCCAGTCTTGGCATTCTTGGCTATGTGCTTCTCCACTGCCCCACGATAGAGGATGCACTGGCAGCCTACCGGAGATATAACGTCATTGTGTGCAGCGGCATTGATATCGACTGGGAAACGGAGCAGGAAGGGACGACGATTAGGTTCAAGGTCAGTGACCCATATCGGCAAGCTTCCAGACATGCGATTGAGGGCATGGTCAGCTCTTTGTACCACATTCTTCTGAAACTGAGCTGCCGCAGCATCGTGCTTAGCAGGCTGCAGTTCATGCATCATGCACCCGAGGATCAGCGTGAGTATACTGCCATGTTCGGCGTGAACCCTGCGTTTGAAAGCGGGATGACTCTCATTCGGTTAGCGAACGAAGTGATGCAGTATCCGATAGTCCTCTCTAACGAGGGGCTGTTGAACACGTTCGAGCAATATGCCGAGGAAGCAAGAAACGAGCTGCTGCATGGCCGGACGTTGGCCGATCAGGTGTACAAATGGATTACCGAATGCTTGCCCGCCGTGTTTCCAAGCGTGACAGAGGCGGCACAGCATTTCCATTTGAGTGTTCGGTCCCTGCAGACGAATTTGAAGCAGGAGCATACGACCTACAATCAGCTGTTCAACAAGGCTAGGATGGCGTTTGCCATTCAGTATTTGAAGAACCCGCGCTTCACCGTTGGCGAGATCGCTTACCTGCTGCAGTTCTCAGAACCAAGTGCATTTCAGAGCGCCTTCAAGCGATGGACAGGATTGCCGCCGGGGCAGTATAGGCGAAGAACGAATGATTGATGGCGGCAGGAGCGCGTAATCATTCGGCGTGATGAATAATGAGAGATCGTCGCATCGGACGGTCTCTTTTTGTATACAAGATTTTGAGTTAAATAAGGACTTCAGATATAGAAAAGGGCTGTGCCGTGGACATAGGCGGCAGGAAAACATAGCGTGTTAGGCGCATATCTTCCGCGTGCCAACAGATGGATTTGGCCTATTTTGAAGTAGGACTACTATGATGCAGGCAATCGATGATTATTGAATAATAAACATGAGAATTTGATAATAACGGGTGGTTTGAATAGCTGGAACGTCATTATTAAAAATAAATTTAATTAATTTTTAGAATATAGGACGATACATATTCACTAGGTCTTTGGAAACTAGCGTATTAGTTATTGATTGTCTAAGATAACCGCAGGAATAATATTACATCATGTAAGGGGAATCGAGATGACGATTACGCAGCAAGCAGCATGGGAGAAACTCACTTTTCATACTCGTGCATCTAAGCTAGTGTTTGGATTTGGATTGATGGTACTGGGGCTTGCCTTCCTGTTCGGGTTCTCTGGCAAAGCTTTCGCCCATGGCTACATTGAATCGCCGACTAGCCGAACGCTGCTGTGCCAGCAGGGAACGAACAAGGATTGCGGCGCCATTCAGTACGAACCGCAAAGCGTGGAAGGCATAGGCGATTTCCCATCTTCGGGACCGGCAGACGGTAAGATCGCAGGAGCGGGCAAATACTCGGAATTGGATGCGCAGTCGTCCACTCGTTGGAGTAAGGTCAATATGAAGGGCGGCAAGAACACGTTCACCTGGAAGCTCACAGCGAATCATGTGACCGAGGGCTGGCGTTATTACATTACGAAGATCGGTTGGGATCCGAACAAGCCGCTGACACGCGATCAGCTGGAGTCGAAGCCGTTCTGCACAGTCGACGGCGGTAATGTGAAGCCCGAGATGTCCGTATCTCACACCTGCAATGTGCCGACTGACCGCACTGGTTATTACATCATTCTGGGCGTATGGGAGATTGGCGATACGGTCAATGCCTTCTACCAAGCGATTGACGTTAATCTGACGCAAGACGGCAGTACAACGACGCCTGATCCAGAGCCTGTCTTGCTGCCGACGATTCCGGCCGATGCTCTGTGCTCGGGTCATACGACCAGCAGCATCACGCTCTCTTGGACGGCATCGATTGCATCGGCAGGCATCAAAAATTATGAGGTCAGCCGCAACGGTACAGTCGTCGGAACGACGACGCAGACAGCTTATACCGATAACGGACTGCCAGCCAATACGACGTACACTTACACGCTGGTAGCGGTGGATAACAAGGGCAATCGCTCAGGCGCAAGCGCGCCGATAACGGCAAGCACGCTGTCTGTATCGACACCGGCACCAGACACAACGGCACCGTCTCGACCAACGGGACTAGCTTCCAGCAATGTGACGGAGTCAGTTGTGACTTTAAGCTGGGCAGCAGCAACCGATAACATTGGCGTAACCCAATACGAAGTGTACCGCGATGGTAAGCTGATTGGCACTACAGCTTCAAGAACGTACACGGATAGCGGTCTCCAAGCTGCGACGGCTTATTCGTACACCATTGTTGCACTGGATGCCGCGAATAACCGCTCCACGGCCAGCGCTGCGCTGTCGGTAACGACGAAGGCTGCGACGGTTACGCCTCCGACGGGAACGACTGCTGCTTGGGACAGCTCCAAGATCTATCTGGCGGGCGACAAAGTTACTTATAACGGAGTAGAGTATACGGCAGGCTGGTGGACGCAGGGCGAACAGCCGGATGTATCCGATGTATGGAAGGCTGCTGCTTCAAGTGCCGTTCCAGCGTGGAATACTTCGAAGGCGTACAATGCTGGCGATAAGGTCGTCTATGCAGGGCATACGTATCAGGCCAAATGGTGGACGAAGGGCGAGACGCCTGGCAAAGCTGACGTATGGAAGCTAATCAACTAATTCAACTAACTCAGCCATTCAAACCGATCATTCGATGAGCAAAGGGCACCTCAAGAGGGTGCCCTTTGTCGTATTCGGCGATTGCAAATCCGTATCAGGCGCATCTTCTGTTGCGAGCTTGGCTTACTCCGATCCGCACTAGAAGCGGCCGACCGCCACTAATGCAGCTAATACGATGAATGCAACGTTCACGCCGATCTCCTTATATTCCTTGCGCGTCATGTGTAGAATGGCGCCAAGAAGAACGACTGCGGCAAGCGTTGTTGCGGCGATCGGCGTCCATACGGGTGCAACATCCAATGCCTCAGGAAGAATGAGTCCAACCGCCCCGACTAACTCCGCCAGACCGATGAAGACGACGAGCGTCCTCGGCATGTCAGACACCCATCCCCACGATGATACGGCCTTATTATACTGGAAAGCCTTCAGCCATCCTGCATAAATAAACGCTAGCGCAGCGAGTCCTTGAACGATCCATATGGCAATATTCATGCGCATTTACAACCCCTCGACTACTTATTTGATATGCTCTACAGGTATAATAGGGGGAAGTCCATGCTTCAAGGAAGTAGGCACTTTATCTAAACCGAGTAAACAAAAAGTTACCTTGCATCAGTATGGGAAAGCGGGAGGGGGGGCTGCCATGAAGCAGTATTGTAAATTCGAATCCGCATTGGATATTCTTATCGGCAAATGGAAGCCGGTCATTCTGCTCCAGCTCATCGAGAACGGAACCATGCGATTCAGCGAGCTGCAGAAGGCGATACCGGATATTAATAAAAAGATGCTCAGCCAGCAGCTAAGGGAGCTGGAGTATAACGATATCGTACATCGCGAGGTGTACAGCCAAGTGCCGCCGAAAGTAGAATATTCGATCTCGGAATACGGCGCGAGTCTACGTGCCGTATTGCAGGTAATGAATGATTGGGGAACATCTCATATTGAACATATGAATGTGCTTTATGGGGAAGAACAAGCAGAGAATAAGTGAGAACAATCGGGTCACAACTATTTATAACGAAACAGGGCCGCCCATAAGGGCGGCCCTGCGGCGTTATTCCACGCTCTTCAGCGACTCGATCATATTAATGTTGGTCACTTTGCCCCGAAGCATCAGATTCGAAAGTATGGTCAGCGTGAATGCAGCGATAATCGATACGACAATAACCGGGAAGCTTAATTGATTCGGAATTTGCTGATGCGTGCTGGACAGCGCCTGAATGATGATCCCATACACATAGCTGCTGATCGGCAGTGCGACGATGGCTGCGAACACGGTGAGCGCGACGTTCTCAAGGAAGATGAGCCGATAGATTTTGCCCCGCTGGTAGCCAAGTACTTTCAATGTGGCAAGCTCGCGATGACGCTCATAAATGTTGATGGATGAAATTGTGTAGATGGCGCCGAAGGACAGGATGATGGCCGATACGATGAACATAATGAACACGAAGTTGTTCTGTTTCACGATATACTGCGCCGACTTCTGCAGATCCTGCTGGTCCGCAATCGTATCGACGTTCGGATTGTGCTCGAAGAAGGTGCGCACCGATTCCAGCTTCTCGGCATTGTCCACCTGAACGAGCAATGAAGTCGGGCGATAGTCGATGCCGAGGCTCTTCAGGTAAGCTGGCGTCCCGTAGAAAGACGGATTCGAATATTGTGTCGACAGCCCGGCAACCTTCATCTCCACGGTCCTATTGTTCATCGCCGGAGCCGTGAATTTAAGCTTGATGATGTCTCCAACTTCAATCTGATAATAGTCAGCGTATGATTGAGGCACAAGTACGCCATCGTTCATTAACGACATCTCTCGATTATCCGCATCGAAGTAATGAATGAGACGGTTCCCCGGCTCGGTCACGATCAGCGTTGCATTCTCCTTCTCGTTCTCTTGGAGAAGCACAACAGGATTGGAGCTCAGTTCGTAGCTGGATGTGATGCCAGAGGGCAGACTTGCCTTGTCGGGCGAAGTCCCCATTTTATAATCGATGCGCAGGTCGTACGTGAACACCTCTTCCGTCTGACTGGCAACCTTCAGAAGAGCAGTCTGCGTGCCGAATGCGGTGATCAATAGAACGGTGCTCACAACGACGCCAATGGAGCTTGCCAGAGCCTTCTGTTTATTGAGAGCGATGTTCCGCACAATCAGCTTGTAGCTGTAAGAGATCGACTGCCACAAACCTGGAATTCGTTCGATGACGAGCTTCTTCATCTTCTTGGGAGGCTTAGGCCGCATCGCCTGCGCCGCATGCTCCTTCAATATCGATCGGCTGCTGAAGTAACAGGCGAGCATGCCGAATGCTGCAGACAACAGAAGGGGAGGAAGGACGGAATACAAGGACATTGAGAACGCAATGCCAGGCAGTGAGTAGGCTCTTGCATTGGACTCCCTAATCATCGGAACGAATAAGACTGCGGCGAGGACACAGCCGACAACGGAACCCATGATACTGACAAGGATAGGGTAGTTCATGTAATGGAGCATAATGCTGCGATTTCGAACGCCCAGCGCTTTCATAATGCCCACCTGTTTGCGCTGAGAATCAATCATTCTCGACATGGCCAGGAATAGGATGATGGCTTCAATGACGAACAGAACGAATGGGATGACCCTGCTCATGAGCTTGTTGTTGTAGATCGTTGCGCTGATTTGGGAATAGTTGAACGTTTGTTCCTTCGTCATAATATCGAGAGAGGGGAGGTCCATCCGGTTAGACTGCTCCTCGACGGCTTGCCCTAGCTCTTCGAGATCATAATCATCCTCAGCGATAATCATGACTTCGTTGAAGGAGGAACCGCCCGAAATGACAGGAATAGCGGCTTCTGCTATATAGGCTGCACCGTAGATCTGATGATCCTGCGTGTCGCTCAGCTTAGCGTGCTCGACATTCTCGCACAACCCGCTGATTGTGAAGGTAAATCTCCGTTCGCCAGCGCTCATGCGAATCTGATCACCTACGGTATATTGATGCTCGGCAGCGTAATGGGAATCCAGTATGATTTCTTGTTTGTTTGATGGGAGGCGGCCCACTAGCAAGGTCGGTGTATTGATGCGGTTGTCGGCAGGTATCGAGTGGATGGCAAGGGTTGCTTTGTAACCGTCCCAAGTTTGTGTGGCATCGAGCGTATAGCGGCCTTCTATCTGCCTTATACCGTCAACCGAGCGCAGCGCGGCCACATCGGCTGTGGACAGCTGGTCATAAGATACATATAAGTCGCTAAGCTGATGTTCTTGAAAATAATCTTCCGCATAAGCGCTGAGGTTGCTGCTGTACGTGACAAGTCCAGCGTAGAAGAACGCCCCCACAGCGATAATGAGCACAAAGGCGATGAACTGTCCCTTAGCCTGCAGCATATCCCGTAATGACTTGCGCCACAGTTTGCTCATTACCACTCAATCCCCTCAATGCTTTGTTTGTTAGGGTTATAAGTAATACTCTCGATTCTGCCGCTCCTCACCTTAATGACCTTATCGGCAATCGGCGCAATGGCCGTATTATGAGTGACCAGCACAACGCATTTCTTCGTATCCCGGTTCAAATCCTGAAGAAGCTTCAAGACAGACTTGCCTGTGACATAATCAAGCGCGCCGGTTGGCTCGTCGCAGAGCAGCAGCAGAGGGTTCTTCGCTACCGCTCTAGCAATCGCAACGCGCTGCTGTTCGCCGCCGGAGAGCTGAGAAGGGAAGCTGCGAGCACGATCCCGTAACCCCACTTGGTCCAGAACGACTTTCGCATCAAGGTGGTCGCTGCACACCTCGGTGGCGAATTCCACGTTCTCGAGCGCATTCAAGTTCGGGATCAAGTTGTAGAACTGGAAGACGAAGCCGACCTGCTCGCCCCGGTAGACTGTCAGCTGCCGATCCTTGTACCGCGTAATATCTTGGCCGCCGACGAGCACTTGACCCGAACTAGCCGTGTCCATCCCGCCAAGGATGTTCAGAATAGTGCTCTTGCCCGCGCCGCTGGCTCCGAGAATGACGACAAATTCCCCTTCGGCGATCGAGAAATCAACCCCGTCGAGCGCGTTGATTGTCACCTCTCCAATTCGATATTGTTTCTTCACCTGCTTGAATTCAATGAGTTTATTCACCTGTTTCCGCTCCCCTATTATGAATGTGAAAGGACCACTATTGACCGATAGAACGCATCCTCATGTTATAACCAACTATAATTTAGCAAAATAATCGGGACGATCCATGGTTCGGAGTAATGAACTTACCGTCAGTCCTCGGATGGAGCGGCACTAATCCCTTTGAATTAGATGGTTGCGCGCCGGCATTATCATCGATATAATAAGCCGATGGAAAAATAGGGTAAGGAGTGGGACTATGAGGGAGCAGCGGAAGAGACACATGAATCTGACGGTTATCCCTTATATTCTTGTTCCATTGAGACGCTAAAGCATTTATTGCTTTAGTGTTTTTTATTTGATGGAGGTGGACGTGGGATGAGGTATTCGAGGGTTCTGATTAAGCTAAGCGGCGGCGCGGTCGCGGGGAAGAGCGAATTCGGCTTCGAGCCGGATCGGCTGGAGCATATCGCGAACGAAATTATGTCCGTCGTGAACGTTGGCGTTGAAGTGGCGCTGGTCATTGGCGGGGGTAATATTTTTCGCGGGGATATGGCGGAGAGCTGGGGAATCGAGCGGGCGGAAGCGGATAACATAGGTACGCTCGCCACGGTCATTAATAGTTTGATGCTGCGAGGCGTACTGAAAGCGAAGACGGACAAAGAGGTTCGCGTCATGACCGCCATCCCCGCGACATCCGTAGCAGAACCGTATATCCGACTAAGGGCCATTCATCATTTGGAAAAAGGCTATATCGTCATCTTCGCCGGGGGCAACGGGCAGCCTTACGTCACAACCGACTACCCTTCTGTCCAGCGGGCTATCGAGGTGAACTGCGATGCGCTCCTAGTCGCCAAGCAGGGCGTCGAGGGTGTTCTTAACGCAGACCCTAAGTATGATCGGAACGCGAGAAAATATAGATCGCTGCATTATAACGATGTACTAAATCACAACTTGAAAGTCATGGATCAGTCCGCCTTCATCCTAGCGAGAGATTATAATCTGCCGATGCATGTATTCAATTTCGATAACCCGGGAGCTATGAAAGAGATCTGTGAAGGAACGAATCACGGAACGATCATAAGCGGGGAGTCGGTTCTGAAATTGGATTAATCATTTGGATAAGAGACAACGCTCACGGCTGAGATCAGCGTGAGCGTTGTTTGGGTTTGGTAGATATTCAATTAAGCATAGAACGGATTCAGATGCACAAGCACTTCATCTACATCGTTGTGGCGATTCATAATGGACTGCTTGATTTCGCGCGAGATGTCATGTCCCTCTTGAATCGTCAGCTCAGCGGGGATGCTTACGCGAACATCGACCAGAATGTAATGGCCATGATCCCTTGCCCGCACGCGGTCGATCCGTTTCACATGTTCGATGGACTGGATGATCTTGCAGAAGTCGTCCAGCTTCTCCTTGCTGACATTGGTCTCCATCAGCACGTTCGTGGCCTCTTTGCCGATATCGATCGCCAACTTCAAGACGAAATACGACACGATAATGCCCGCAACCGGGTCTCCATACGATAAGTAGGTGATCTCGTAATGCTCACCGATAAGGGAAAGGCTGATGCCGAGCACGGCGGCGATCGAGGCATATACATCGGCAAGGTGGTCATAAGCCGTTGCCAGCAGCCCTTTGGAGTTCGACGCCCGGCCTAATTGAATCGTGTATCGGTACAGCCAGAATTTCCACACTAACGAAATAAAAGCAGCCAGCAGTGCGATATAACTTGTCGGTTCGGGGTCTGCGAACAACCCTAGAATCGCATGATAAGCCATATAGATCGACGCGGCGGCCAAGATAAGGCCAACGATACCGGACGCGAGCACTTCCGCCTTGCCGTGTCCATAGGGATGATCCTCATCCGCCGGACGCTTCGAAATTTGCATAGAGCCTAGGGCAGCGCCTGTTGCGATAACATCGCCCGCGTTATGTACGCCATCGGCCAAGAGAACGGGACTATTGAATACAACCCCAACTGCGATCTTGCCTACGGTTAGAAAAATATTGCTGAATAAGCTTATCCAAACGGCGATGATGGATTGATTACTGTCCTTACTCAATACAAGTGCCTCCATTGTTCACAATATCCTGTGTCATTATAGTTTACAGAAACGGTGTGGGTCTAGAGAAACAGTCTTGCCCCAATCAACCACTTTTCGTTGTGACCAAAGAAGTTTTAACGCGCTAATAGTTTTGCCTTGGGCCAACTATTCGCACTCTTCGATAGTATTCCACTTCGAAACGGTGCTAAATCATGGGAGACGTAATCTTAACAGTTAGATGGAGGCATGAGTTAAGTTTACATATTAGTCTTGAGACTTTAAAATAAAGTTATCAAGACTGTTTACAAGTCTTGAAAGTAGATGTTAATATTGTTCTAAGACAATTATCGAGAGGTGAAGATAAGTGAGAATGACGTTAGAGATTGATCTGAATGATATCGATTCGTTAAAGCAGGCGAGAGATTTGCTGGATTTCCATCTCGGCCAGCTTCAAGGCCAGCAAGGGAAGGCGAAGCAGCCGTCAGAATCGTCAGCATCCACTTCGGAGCAGGTACAGGAGCAGGAAAGTGAGCACCTTAAGATGCTCAAACGTTTTGCCGATGGCTTATCGCCTAAGCAGGAGAAGGTGTGGGATTATTTCCTTGCGCATCCCGGTCATGCGATCGCTACGGATTTGAAGGCGGCGATTCCAGAGCTGCAGCCGCAAGGCGCTATAACGGGCGTGTTCAAGGCGACGCAGCGCTGGGTCTCGATGGGCGGCCAGCGAGAGACGAGCCCTTTTGTAGCGGTTGATTGGTCGAAGGCCCATGGCTGCGGGATTTATCGGGGCTTAAGCCAGGAAGAGATCGATTACCTTACACAATAATCCTATTCGGATCGGAGCGGAGGATAACATGGTACTGAACATGCTCCGCCAAGTAGGGAAGCAAGAGCAAGAGAATACATAATTCCAACAGAAGCCGATAGATGAGGAGATACTTGAATGGACGAGCAGCAGTGGACCATCTCGCAGGCACAATATCAGACCTTGATTTCCTATATGGGATGCGGCAATTTCCCGACTGCCAAGATTGTGTTCTTCGGCATTGAAGAAGGCACTGGCGGTTATAAGATTCCGGAGAATGTTGTTGCTCGGGCGGAAACCTTCGGACAGTTCGAGAATGGCACTATAGTATCGTCTTTCACACCGGGCAGCAGAGAAGATGGCTTTTGGGAGCCTGACGCTCAACATGGCGGACATAAAGTTCGTCATGTGTTAGGCCTTCCTCCAGATGTTCCGTTCACGGGCGGTCACTACAATCCATTAATTGCACGGATAAGCCTGGCGCTTGAACAGCCACAGACAAACCCGAATCACTGGTTCCGTCTGTACCCTGACGATCTGGATGCCAGTGCAGAGATCAGACGAAGAATCGGACAACTTTATCGCAAAAATTCCGAGTGTAGAATAGATTTCGCACTGACGGATTGGCGTCCGCTGCCGAGGCCTAATATGAAGCAGTGGTACCTTGAATACAGCACCGTCAGCAAAAAGCTGTTTAATAAAGCCTTCGATAATATCGATTTCAAACGCGTCCATCAAGACGACTTCAGTCATTATACGAACGATACGATCAAGCGGGCGCGTCTGCTCCATCAATTGATTACGTCCTTCTCTATTCCCCTTATCATCGGCTTGGGCAAAATTCCAACAAAGCGAGTGCTCCTAGAGAAAATCTTCCCCGGGCTGCAGTTTGAATCGTTCCAATCGACGGTCTTCCCTAACCATCCGGGACTGCTCGGCCGAGTGCAGCTCAACGGTCAGATGCTGCATGTGCTGCTGCTGCCTTTCCCAGACCCAAGCCGAGATCCATGGAAGTCGAATAATGGCGATGTCCGCCCAGGCATATTCGCCCTGCAGTATTATCAAGAGGTTACCAGCCAGTTCATCAAGCCTTTAGTTGAACCTTATCTATAAAATCATATTTCGTTTCGGAATCAGCCGCTCCAAGGCAGGAGCGGCTTATGGTCTTGCGCTCAGAAGGGTATCGACCCCTTAATATGGAATATATTATGTTAGTTCTAACTAGTAGTAGTCTCTAGTCCAATTAGGAGTGAAATACCCGTGAGCAGTTACTATGGCGAGCTTTGTACCAAATTATATGAGATAGACAAGTCAATTGCTGCAGGCAAAGAGCTTGAGTTCTACCTATCTTTTGTGGATCGCAGCAATCCGAGGTTCCGCGTGCTTGAGCCGATGTGCGGGAACGGTCGGATGCTCATTCCTTTTATGCAAAATGACATTGCAATCGACGGCTTCGACATCTCCGAGGATATGCTCCAGGCGTGCCGGGCGAAAGGTGAGCGGTTAAATCTTACGCCGCAGGTGTCGCTGCAGAAGATTGAGGAGTTCGTCAGTCCGAACCGTTACGACCTTATTATGATCCCATTCGGATCGTTCTCGCTGCTGCCCGATGAGCTAGTTGGGCCAAGTCTTGCGAATATGAAGGCTGTTCTTGCGGACGGCGGCAAGATGCTGCTGACCACTATGATGAAATACGACGGCATCGTCGAGATTCCAGATTGGCAGGAGTCGAGCAGGAAAGACGTCGACGACGGATGTATGGTGACCTATCGGAAGGTTCAATACGACCAGGAGCGGGCTATGCTTCTCACCCAGTTAAAATACGAGTTCGTGAGGAATGATCAAGTCATACAGACGGAACGGATGGATTTCCCGCTGCGCCTTTATGAATTTGGAGAATTCGAAGGCGTGCTAGAGGCGAACGGCTTCCAGCACGTGCTGCACGATGTGAAGGACGGGTACGGAGCGGGCACAAGCTTCCATGTATTCGAATGCCAACCGGTCCGCACCTAGTCCAAGTTTGAAGAGAGGCTGCTGCATTGGCTATAATAAGAGGGACATTGATATTATGGAGGGAACATACCTATGTACCGCGTGACTGAAGATTTTGTACAAGATTGGGCTGTATCGGCGCAAGGAACGCTTGCAGTTATGAATTCCATTACGGATGAGACGATGGCGACTGCAATTGTAGAAGGACACAGCACACTCGGCTGGCTGGCTTGGCACTTGACGAGTACGGCAGGTTTCTTCGGACAACTCGCTGGCCTGCAAATTCCAGGCGTAGGCCACGGCGCTCCAATTCCGGCCCACATTACGGATATCATCAGCAAGTATGAGGAAATCAACGAGGCTTATGCGCGTGAAGCGGTCAAGCTGTCGAACGAGCAGCTGGTGGAGGAGATCGATGCATTCGGTCGTAAAATGCCACGCGGCAAATTCCTGCGCCTGCTGGTTGATCATCAGACGCATCACCGCGGTCAAATGACGGTTCTGCTCCGTCAGGCTGGCCTGCCGGTGCCGGGCGTTCTTGGCCCGACGCGCGAGATGCAGCCGAATAAATAAGCTCACAAGAACCGTGATAGCATTACGCTATCACGGTTTTTTAATACACGGTAGTTGTGCAGGAACATGCGGCCAGAGCTTCGAACCCCGACCAAAGTCCATGGCCCGAACCGTTCCGCAGCAGGTATGTGCCAGCTCCCAATTGATGTAAACTGAGTCTAAGATAAACGCATGGAGCAAGACCTCTTAGGTCAATAGGGAGGAATCAAATAAGATGAGCATGAAACGGTTTGTCGGCTTTATATTAATTCTGGTCGGCGTTGTTTTCTTCATCCAATATCAGTTCGGCGGCAGCGGCGGCAAGAGCACAGATTATGATAAGACGTGGACTTTCGACAATAACGAGCTGCAAGAGCTTGCGATTACAACGGATAGCATGGGCTTGGATGTGAAGTTCGTGAAGAGCACGGACGGCAGCAACGCTGTTCGGATTGCAGGGCGAGCGAAAGAAGATATCGTAGATAACGTGAAGAGCACGAAGCTGGAAGACGGACGATTGGACATCGACCTCAATGGCAAATGGCATTGGGGCTGGAGCTTCACCGAATTCCGTTCGAGCGAGCAGACCGTAACCGTGTCGCTGACCGATGAAGCAGCGCAGCAACTCAAGGCTTTGAATATTAGCGGCGACTCCAGCTCCGTGAAGGTTACAGGGGCTGCCGCATTGAACGGAAGCATCAAGACGGATTCGGGCAGCATTCGACTGGAGAACTACGAGGGAGAAGGGCTGTCGGTGAAATCGGATTCCGGGAGTATCAGGCTTGACGATTATAAGGGCGATACGTTATCGATCAAGTCAGACTCGGGCAGCATTCAGGCGGAGAACGTTCACGCGGAATTGAAAGCCGTCTCCGATTCAGGCAGCATTACGATCGATCGTTTGACCGGTGAAGCCGAAATAAGTACGGACTCGGGCCGGATTCAACTGGCGAAGGCCGATGATAAAGGCGCCACTGTGAAGAGCGATTCCGGCAGCGTGAGAATCGAAGTGCCTGCTTCATACGGCGGCGCCTACGATCTGGATTCCGATTCGGGATCGGTCCGTGAGCCGGATCAGCAAGGTACGTCCGGCGAAGTGATCAAGGTTCGCACGGATAGCGGCAGCATACGAGTTGAGCAGGGGCAATGATAACACAGGGCCACTCCACGATGGAGCGGCTCTTTGTTATATAGCTATCGCCATGCTGACCAATTGGAAATCGCTTGAGCTTGACAATGGTTCATCCTAATCGATAGGATAGTTGTATGACTATCAAACAATCGACTGTTGATGACGACAAGCGGGCACTTGCCTTCAAGGCACTGTCAGAGAAGAAGCGAATCGAGATCGCACGTTACCTTCAGGAGCAGCCTGACCATAACAGCTGCGGCGAAATCGCCAGAGCTATGGGGATGGATAAATCCAACGTAACGTATCATCTGAAGATCATGTACGACGCAGGCCTCATCCGCTATGTGCGCGAAGGCCAGAATAAGAAAATTTTCTTGCAAGAGGATCAATTTCAGGCCATATTGCCAGGTTTCTTGGACAGCCTATAAGGTGCCGGGGACCTTATTTTTTGGACATATAGTTTGAAAGTTTTAAAACTATTAATCGAATTCGCTTGCTGTCATCTAGCTCAATTGTTACACATTATCTATAGACGAAAGTGGGAACTATGCCATGATGAATAAACAAATTACGCTGCAATCGCGTCCGCAAGGGTATCCGACAGACGATACATTTGCCGTGAAGGAAGCGCCGGTTCGTCAGCCGGAAGAGAACGAAGTTGTCGTCAAATCGCTCTATCTGTCTGTCGACCCGTACATGCGCGGAAGAATGAGTGCAACCAAGTCATACGTCGAGCCGTATCGGATCGGCGAGGTCATCGAAGGCGGCGGTGTAGGTGAAGTTGTAGAGTCGCGTTCGGAGCAGTTCAAACCAGGCGACAAAGTGCTCGGCATGCTGAACTGGCAGCTGTACAGCGTGCATAACGCCAGCGCGCTTCGCAAGGTTGATGATCAGGTGGCCCCACTGTCGGCGTACCTTGGCGTTATCGGCATGACCGGCCTGACGGCGTACTTCGGCTTGATGGATATCGGACGTCCGAAGGCAGGAGAGACCGTCGTTGTTTCCGGCGCGGCAGGTGCGGTCGGATCGATCGTTGGGCAGATCGCTAAAATTCAAGGCGCACGCGTCGTCGGCATCGCGGGAACGGATGAGAAAACGAAGTGGCTGACGGAAGAGCTTGGCTTCGATGCCGCAATCAACTACAAAGAGGCAGATGATCTATCCGCGGCAATCGCGCAGGCTTGCCCGCAGGGCGTGGACGTTTACTTCGACAACGTCGGCGGTGCGGTTACGGACGCAGTCATGAACCATCTGAACGACTACGCGCGAATTCCGCTGTGCGGTTCCATCTCGGCTTACAATGATGCCTCCGGAGGCGGTGACATCGGCCACCGCCCTTACGTGAAGCTAATCAAGACGCGTTCGCTTATGAAAGGTTTCGTGCTCGGCGAGTATATGGATCGTCTGCCGGAAGGCGCCCGAGCGCTGGGCCAGTGGCTGTCCGAAGGCAAGCTTCGTTATGAAGAGACGATCTTCGAGGGCTTCGATCGTATGCCGGAAGCATTCATGGAATTGTTCAAGGGCTCTAACATTGGCAAAATGCTCGTGAAGATTGACTAAAGACGGCCGTAAATGCTGCATATCGCTCGCTATGTACAGCCGTGCGAAATAATAAAGCCCCATCCGCCTAATCGGTGGATGGGGCTTGTTTGTTCTTTGCAGCTGCAAGCACACTGCTCGGGCAGCGATGCACATTCATCGAGACACGATAAGCAGTGTCTCGAAGGCAATCATGCTGGCTAACGAATTATAGAGATCTAATTTTGCGTGCTTATGCCGATGTGAGAATGCTAACGAACTAAGGAGACGCTAAATAGTGATGGACAGGCTTACCTTCGTCCTTGAAGGTCCACTAGTGACGCTGGGGTTCGTTAGCATGGAACATATTGCATTGGCGCGACAATAGCGCGTTCTCCGTTCCTTAGCGGGCCGAACGTTCCTCAGCCAGCACATATGTTCATCCAATAGGATCTACATCGCTAGTCGGCTGCAGCTTCTGTGCCCTCGAGTTTGCATGGCGCTGTGCGTACCGCTGTTACAGCAGCCATGAGCGTGACCGATCATGTACCTGGAAATAAAAAAACCGGCCATCAGCCGGATTATGTAACATATGTAATTGCACGCAAAGAGTTGAAGTGGTATGATTAGAAAACCACTGGACACTTTTTTGTCGGTAAGCAGAGTTAATGCATCTTACTTACAAATTAATCTTACCATGATGATTGAAACAATGTCAAATGTTTTTTTGTGAATTCGGGAAGGAGTGTTTTCGTAGCCATGATGAACGAACAGGACTGGAAGCAGGAGCAGGAACGGCTGGATCAGGTGACGGAGAAGCTGCAAGCGAGAATCGAGCAGCTCGAGCCGGAAGTAGCTGGACTTCGCAATCAGGCAAGCGACATTCGCAAACGATTCTGGGAAGAAGTGACGGTCAATACAGGCTCGCACGAAGATTTCGAGGAGACGGTCTACAGTATCAGCCAACAGGAGGCGCTGTTATCGGATCGCGAACGCAGCTACCGGATGCGGCAGCAGCAATGGCGCAGCGTGAACCGATTGCTGCCGTCGCCGTACTTCGGACGAATCGACTTCAACGAGGACGGTCTGGGCCTCACCGAACAGATCTATATCGGCGTTTCCTCCTTCGCGGATACGGATGGCATGAGCTTCTTGATTTATGACTGGCGTACGCCGATCGCGAGTATGTATTATGATTTTGCGCCTGGGGCGGCTGCATACGACACGCCTGGCGGTCAAATTACAGGGGAGATGGAGCTGAAGCGGCAGTACCAGATCCGCGGGGGCAAGCTCCAGAACGTATTCGATACGAGCGTAACGATCGGCGACGAGCTGCTCCAGCAGGTGCTGGGCAAAGGCGCAGACCCTCAGATGAAGAGCATCGTGGCCACGATTCAGAAGGAGCAGAATGCCATTATTCGCAATGATAAAAGCCGAATGCTCATCGTGCAGGGGGTTGCCGGCAGCGGCAAGACATCTGCAGCGCTTCAGCGGGTCGCCTACTTGCTGTACAAACACCGCGAGCGGCTGAAGGCCGACCAGATCGTGCTGTTCTCGCCTAACCCGATGTTCAACAGCTATGTGTCGACCGTGCTGCCTGAGCTAGGTGAAGAAAATATGCAGCAAGCGACCTTCCAAGAGTATTTGGAATATGGAATCGGCAAAGGAATGCAGCTGGAGGATCCGTTCGACCAGATCGAATTCGTCCTGAACGAGCAGTCTACGCAAGCGTATCAGGCAAGGCTGCAGGCAATTGCCTATAAGGCTTCTGACGCGTACCTTCAGGCGCTGCGGAATTATGCGGATTGGCTGGGACGCGAGGGCATGCAGTTCCACAGCATCCGGCTGCGGGACCGCGATCTCATTACGGCGGAGCAGATGAGCGCCCAATTCTATGGATATGATCCTTCGATCCGTCTTGCGAATCGGGTTGTGCTGCTGCAAGAGTGGCTGTTGAAGCAGCTTGCGGCGCTGGAACGCAAGGAGCTTGAGGCCGATTGGGTAGAGGAAGAGATCAACTATCTCGACAACGACCAGTATGCCGCCATCGATAAGGAGCTGCGGGACGATCGAAGCATCTTCGAATTTTCTCAGCTGTATGAGGATGCCCGCGAGAAGATGAGCAACAAGCTTCGGCGGGACGAAGGGGATATCGACTACGCCGAGCAGGAGGAAGAGCTGCTGCGCAAGATGGTGGTGAAGGAATACTTCGCGCCGCTGCGGCGCAGCGTGAAGCGAATGAAATTCATCGACGTACTCAGCCTGTACACGCAGCTGTTCACGGATAAGGATACTTATGTGGCGATGACCGGAGAGACGCAAGTGCCGGAGCTGTGGACCGACATTTGCGAGCAGACGAAGGAGAAGCTTAGCCGCCGTGAACTGTACTACGAAGATGCGACACCGTTCCTGTATATGAAGGAGCTGGCAGAGGGCAGCCGGATGAATACGCAGGTACGGCATATATTCGTCGATGAGGGTCAGGACTATTCGATGTTCCAATACGAGTTTCTCAAGAGGCTGTTCCCACGCGCACGGATGACGGTGCTCGGGGACTTCGGGCAGGCGATTTTCACGCAGGCGACGGAGCTGTACGGGGCGCAATCGCCGCTGATTCAGCTATACGGGGAGTCGGAGACAAGTCTGATTCGCCTCGTTCGCAGCTATCGTTCGACGCGCGAGATTGTGGCGTTCACGAAGTCGCTGTTGATCGGAGCGCAGGAGATCGTACCGTTCGACAGAGGCGGGGAGAAGCCGCTCCTCTTGCAGGTCGAGAATGCCGATCAGCTGGCTTCATCCGTGTCCGAGCAGCTAGCGGTTCTTCGAGCAGAGGGCTATGATTCGATCGCCGTCATCACGAAGACCGCAGCGGAGAGCAGTGAGGTGTATGAGCTTCTGAAGGCGCAGGACTGCCCTTCGCTGCGGCTCATTACGAAGCAGACGCCTACGTTCGAGAAGGGAACGCTCGTCATTCCAGCGTATCTGGCGAAAGGTGTTGAGTTCGACGCGGTCATTATTTACGATGCCTCGTCCAGCACGTATTACCGTGAGAGCGAGCGCAAGCTGTTCTATACCGCGTGTACGCGTGCGATGCATCGACTTGTCCTATGCTCAGCAGGAGAATGGACACCGTTCCTGGCGCAGACGGACGCGTCGTTGTATGAGGAAGGTTCTTTTGCATAGAAAAATGGCAGCACGTGTGTTGAAGTTAATTTAGGAGTGGAGCAAGCTCCGTAATTAGGGCCGGCCAGGGTAACCTGGTTGGCTTTTTTTGTTTCAGTCATACAGCTGTTCCTGACACTGGAGTGGGAAGTGAATGCTGTGAAAAGCAGCATCGCTCAAATGGAAAACCACTGCTATAATGGATGTCGAGAAAGGGGCTGCATCATTCATGTCGCCAAGAAATATAGAGAGGGACATTCAACAAAGGGAGATCAGAATCAATCATATTCTCGACTCCGCCCTCGAGATTATTGCGGTCAAAGGCATTGGCTCGGTAAATATCAACGATATCGCTGCAGCAGCAGGCATGGGCATCGGGAGCCTGTATCACTATTTCAAGTCCAAGAACGAGATCATCAGCGAGATTCTGAGAAGAGGTCAAACCGACTACAGGAGACATGTCACCCACATTGCGGAGCAGGAATGCAATGCGCTGGACAAGCTCCACCTGCTATGCGACTCATGGCTGGCATTGGACAATAGCTGGGCATACACGATTCTCATCCATACCGCACGTCTGTCCGATGCTTCTTCCGAGGAGATTCGCAAGGCTGTAACGGACCGCTTTACGAACAACCTTGGTCCGGTCGCAGAGATTATGGGGCAAGGACAAAGGGATGGTCTCGTCGTAAAAGGTGAACCGCTGGAACTGGCTTATTATTTCGTAAGCTTAATTCAAGGACTGACGCTTCAGAAAATGCCGGGAACTGAGGTGCCGATCCGCGCACAGGCCAGTTCGATTATCGCTTTATTCACTGCAAGATAACGGCAGTCATTATTCCCTAGTAAGTTTATGTGCTTTATTTGAGAAACGGCATTGACAACCACTATTAGCCACTGCTACAATTTAGCCATCCACAAACCGAATAAAGATTCGGTTTGTAACAGAACGTACATCGATCGATCCACTGGACGACCAACGATTGATCATGCATTCGACCCGAGGGCAAAGGCCCTATTTTTTTCAATATTAAACCCGAGTAAACAGGTGTGAAAAATAAATTTAAGCGGAGGCGGCATCTCATGCTGAATATTGAGCGTTTGAACAAAACGTTCGCTGCTCCTGCAGGACCGGTTGTCGCGCTAAGCAATATTCGGCTGCAAGTGGAGCAGGGACAATTCATTACCTTCATCGGACCAAGCGGGTGCGGTAAGAGTACGCTGCTCAAGATCGTAGCCGGAATCGATACGGCTTATGAAGGAACGGTGGAGTTGAACGGCAGAACGATTACGGGTCCTGGAGTGGACAAAGGGTTTATTTTTCAAGAACCCCGCTTGTTCCCTTGGTTGACCGTCGAGAAGAATATCGCTGCCAATCTGCCGCTGAGCAATCCGCAGGTTCGCAAGCAAGTCGACCAACTGATCGAGCTGGTTCGGCTGAAGGGCTTCGAGAAGGCTTACCCGAAGGAGTTGTCAGGCGGTATGGCACAGCGTGTCGCGATTGCGAGAGCGCTGCTGCGCAAACCGGAAATTCTGCTGCTCGACGAACCGTTCGGAGCGCTCGACGCTTTCACCCGAGCTCACCTGCAAGAGGTGCTGCTGGACATCTGGCAGAACAGCAAGACGACGATGTTGTTCGTCACGCATGATTTGGACGAAGCTGTATTCCTAGGCGAGAAGGTTGTCATTATGAATCCTCGCCCAGGTCACATTCGCAAAGTCATTGATATTGATCTCCCCTATCCGCGCAAACGGGTCGGGCCTTACTTCCAGGAAATTCGTACCCGCGTCCTCAGCGAGTTCGAGAAGGTCGAGCAGCCGCCGCTGATCGATCACGGTGCTGGCATTTAATTCGTACGAACCGAACTAATTATCGATTTTAAGGAGATGCGTATAGATGAGAAGAAAATATGGCTTTATCGCGTTAGTGCTTGCTCTGGTATTGGTCGTAGCGGGCTGCGGCAATTCGAATAAAGAGGATAAATCCTCTGACTCCGCCAGCACGACAACGAGTTCGAAGGAAGGCGCTTCGACGACGCCTGCTTCCTATGACGGTGTGACGGTGAAGATCGGCGTGCAAGGCAAAGGCGGTCTGTTCGGCAAAGCGCAGGAAGAGAAATGGTTCGAAGACGCGTTCGGCGAGCTGGGCGCTAAGGTAGAGTGGGTCGAGTTTCAGAGCGGTCCTCCAATGATTGAAGCGATGGCTTCGAATCACCTCGACTTCGCTGGCATGGGCAACATGCCGCCGGTTTCTGCACAAGCAGCGGGCATTGATTTCAAGATCATCTCGCAGATGCTGGACGGCAAGAACAATGTGGCAATCATCGTTCCTACGGACAGCGACATCAAGTCGATCGCCGATCTGAAGGGCAAGAAGGTTGCCGTTACGAAGGGCAGCAACGCTTATAACTTCCTCTATCGCGTGCTTGATAAGGCGGGTCTGACGAAGTCGGATATCGAAGAGATTCAATTGCAGCCAGACGAAACGCAGCCTTCGTTCGAAGGCGGCAAAGTAGATGCTTGGGCGGTATGGGATCCGTACATTTCCTTGAATACGCTTAGCGGCAAAGCTCGCGTGCTCGCCGATGGCGAAAGCGAAGGCGTATTGTCTCCGTCGTTCCAATTGGTTCGCAGCGATTTCGCGAAGCAGTATCCGGATCTAGTAACGCTGTACCTGAAGACGTTCGAGAAGACTCGCCAATGGGAAGCGGGCAACCAAGATGAAGCCTTCCAGCGTTACGCTGACGAGCGCAGCATTCCGGTTGAACTGATCAAAGGCATTCAGTCCCGTTCCACGATGATCAATATTCCAGTAAGCGACGAGACGATCGCCGATCAGCAGAAGACGGCTGACTTCCAGCTGGAGCTTGGTACGATTCGCAAACAGATCAACGTAGCTGACGTATTCGACAATCAATACATCGAAGCGGCGCTTAAACAATAAGAAGAGGTGCGGCCATGCAGATCATGAGAAATAAGCTTATGTTCCGGGCTATTCATCTCCTGATCGGGATGCTCATTCCGCTGGCAGTCATCATCATCTGGCAGATTGCGTCCGTGAACGGGTGGGTGAATGCCGTACTAATCCCGCCGCCGAAGGATATCGTCGATGAATTCGGGCGGATGCTCTCCTCAGGTGAGCTGCTGTCGAACCTGCGCATCTCGGCAGGGCGTGCAGCGCTTGGGTTCTTGTTCGGCGGAGGGCTCGGCTTGGCCGCTGGCTTATGGGTCGGCTTCTCGCTCAAGGCGGAGCGGCTGCTCGATCCGTCGCTGCAGCTGCTGCGCACATTGCCTCATTTGGCGGTAGCGCCATTGTTCATTCTATGGTTCGGTTTCGGTGAAACATCGAAAATCGTGCTGATTGCGAAGGGGGCGTTCTTCCCCCTCTATGTGAATACGTTCTTGGGTGTTCGCTCGGTTGATCGCAATCTGTTCGATGTAGCACGTGTATTAGAATTCACGAGATGGCAGACGATCACGAAGCTGATTCTGCCTGCCTCGCTTCCTTCCATCTTCCTCGGCGTCCGGCTCTCGATTGCAGTAAGCTGGCTCGGATTGGTCGTCGCAGAGATGATGGGCTCGAGCTCCGGGCTGGGCTATATTATCAACGATGCACGATCGTTCTCGCTGACGTCTGTTATTTTTGTCGGGATTATCGTGTTCGCGATTGTCGGCAAGGTAACCGATTCACTGGTGAGACTGGCGGAGAAAAGACTGCTGCGCTGGCGGGATTCCTTAGGCGGGGAGGGTTAATGAGATGAGTACGAACGATGTTACGTTGGTTTCGAAGGCGGTCGACAAGAAAGCTTCGATCAGCCAGAAACGCCGAACGGGGCTGCCGAACTGGCTGCAAGGCTGGATCCTGCCTGTTGCCGTGCTCGTCTTATGGGAAGCGGCCTCGGCGCTTGGGTTGGTGTCCGACTCGGCGCTCCCAGCACCTTCTCGAATCGCGAAGGCATTCTGGCAGTTGTGCGTAAGCGGCGATATGGCTGAGCATCTCACGAGCAGTGCAATTCGCGCTGGCGGAGGCTTTCTTCTTGGCGGCGCAACAGGTTTGCTGCTGGGCATATTCACAGGCCTCGGCAGATGGGCGGAGCGAACGCTCGACCCGACGATTCAGATGCTGCGGACGGTTCCGCTTCTGACGCTCATTCCGTTGTTCATTCTGTGGTTCGGAGTAGGCGAATTCTCGAAGGTGCTGCTTATTGCGCTTGGCTCTTTCTTCCCGCTATACTTCCACACCCATCTCGGAGTGCGCAGCGCGGACCGCAAGCTCTATGAGGTAACGCGTATTCTGCAATATTCCAAGCTTCATCTGCTTACGAAGCTCATTATTCCTGCGGCACTGCCGAACATTCTGCTCGGCATCCGGTTATCGGTCGGCGCCTCCTGGCTGCTGCTTGCCGTAGCTGAGATGATGGGCGCAAGCGCCGGAGTCGGCTATATGATTCAAGATGCGCGTGTGTATGCACAGACCGATATTGTGTTCGTCGGCATCATTATGTTTGCCTTGGTCGGCAAGCTGTCGGATTCGATCGTTCGGATGGTAGAGCGCAGATGCCTGCGCTGGGACAACAATTATAAAGGCTGATATGCGCCATATAGGCTTACGAATAGCATGGATCATTAGAAAGCGAGGGACGAACATGGCTCGACAACGACAAGGCCAGCTTCATCTAGGTGCATTCATTTATTTTACCGGACATCATCACGCTGGATGGCGTCATGCGGAATCAGGCGTGGAGCAGATGTTCGACATCAATTGGTATAAGCGGATCGCTCAAACGGCGGAGAGAGGCAAGTTCGATATGATCTTCTTCGCGGATCTGCTGCACTTGATCTACCCGAACCGTGCTGCCGCAGGCATGCTGGACCCAGTGGCGCTGCTATCGGCATTGTCGGTCGTGACGGAGAAGATCGGTCTGACGGCAACGCTGTCGACTACCTATAACGAGCCATACAATGCCGCTCGCCGCTTCGCGACACTGGACCATCTCAGCGGCGGCCGGGCTGGCTGGAACATCGTGACGTCCCAGGTGGATACGGAAGCGCACAACTTCGGCAGAGCGAAGCATCCGGAGCACGCGACGCGTTACGAGATGGCGAAGGAATTCGTCGACGTTGTGACTGCGCTGTGGGACAGCTGGCCGCAGGAGTCGATCGTCATGGATCGGGCATCGGGCACATTCGCCGATGAATCCAAATTTAATAAGGCCGATTACAGCGGGCAGTGGTATTCCACGAACGGATTGCTAAACGTACCGCGTCCGCCGCAAGGCTACCCGGTGCTCATTCAAGCGGGTTCTTCCGGGCCGGGGCAGGACTTTGCCGCAAGCGTCGGCGAAGTGATCTTCACCGCACAGACGTCGCTGACTGCTGCGCAAAGCTTCTATCGTACCGTTAATGAGAAGCTGATCGGAGTCGGCCGCGAGCGGGGCAGCTTGCTCATTATGCCGGGGCTGTCACCGATCCTCGGCTCGACCGAAGAGGAAGCTCGCCGCAAGGAGCGGGAGCTGCTGGATCTGATCGATCCGCAGGAAGCGGTCATGATGGTGTCGGGCATGCTGCAGACGGACCTGAGCGGCTACCCAGCGGATGGACCGCTGCCGGACATTCCGGATCCGGTCGAAGCAAGCAATGGAATGAAGAGCCGTGTTCAGCTCATTATGGATCTTGCGCGCAAAGACAACTTGTCCATTATCGAGCTTGGACGCAGACTTCTCGGCGCACGGGGCCATATGCAGTTCGTCGGTACGCCGGAGCAGCTGGTCGACCTTATGGAACAATGGTTCGACGGCTATGGCTGCGACGGCTTCAACATCATGCCGCCGGTCCTGCCGGGCGACCTTGACGACTTCGTCGACCATGTCGTGCCCGTGCTTCAGCGCCGCGGACTGTATCGTGAGGAATACGAGGGTTCGACGCTTCGCGAGCATCTGGGCCTCGCGAAGCCGTCGATCGACCACTTCAAGAAGCTGGTGGCCAAGGCTTAATGTAATTTCACCTATTACGCTCAGCAAGCAATCATGTTATAACAAAAAGGCACCCGTCGCGGGTGCCTTTTTCTCATGCCTGCTTACTCTGCGAACGATACGCTTGCTCCTATAATCTCGCTGAAGAAGCGGACCGGCACATACATTTTGCCTCCAATCAAGACCGGAGCAGCGCCGAGCGATTTCGTCGTCTGATCTACCGCGTATTGATCCTTGCCTGTCATGACGCTCGTTTTGAAGGAAGCGCCCTCCATCGTCAGCTCTGCGGACCGCTGCACCGCATTCCACTTAATCTTGAACCCTAATGCCTCTGCCACACTGCGAAGAGGGAGCAGAGACGCCTTGCTATTCGCATCCGTCAGCGCTGCAGCTGTTGTTTGTTTACCGTCGAAGCTGATTGCAATGGCATCGCCACTGTAGCCCTCACTCTCCGACAAACCTGTCTTGTTCAGTGCAATTCGGAACTCGGGTACGCCGACATAGCCCGGCGCGATCGAATATTTTGGGAATACGATGACGGCTTCATTGTTCTCGATATAGAAGGGTTGCTCTTCGCTAATCCCGTTGAAGTCATCCGCGAAGTATTGGTCCGGATTCGCGCTCATGGCCTTGCGAATCTGTGCATCAATGACGGTTTTATAATCGGGTCCGAACAGCTCGGGCAGCGTAACTCGCGCCGCTTCACTCAGGTTGCGAATCGTGTAGGTGTCCACCCTCGGCATGCTCGTTCCTCCCGTAAACCCCTCTGTCGTGATAACCAGCGAGACGATGCCATTGTCTGCGCCGTCTGATTTCTGCTCATAGCTGATGTAGAGCTCGTAAGGATGGTACGTATAGCCGTCCGATGCAGCTTGTTCGCTTGCGCTTGCGGCCTCCTGCTCCCAGTAAGCGAGGTCCTTCTGCGCATGGGACAACAGAATGTCGTTCAACTGCTCCTGATAGTGCGTATCCAGCATGCCTGCCAGCTGCGGAACACGAATGCTGGTGTTCAGCAGATCGGTCTTGGAGGTAAGCACCTGCTCCTGTATCGTGACGGACTGCATCAGCTTAGATGCGATGGGAACCGCTGCAACAGGGGACAGTAAGGGAGCGGCAGATACGTTAGCGGCACCTCCGACACTAATGGCGCTTACGCACAGCGTGAAAGCAACGCCTAATTGAAGAACATGTTTTCTCATAAATTGGATCTCCTCGTGGTTTGAAATTGGAACATCTGCAAGACACACGAGCAGTGAGATAAAGTTTGGCCGTCACATAATGTTCACAATCGGTTGGGAAAAATGAGGAGTGTCCGATTTTCGCAAACTTTTGCCCTAGGCTCCGTCGTCTTGCCTGTGGTTAACCAAGCAGGTCTCATACAGATACAGATATAGATCAGCTACTCTCTGGCTCTGTACATTGTCATGACAACAAGAGGAGCGATATCCCATTGTGAGCAGTCGAAACTCCGCACTCATTCCATTCATTATGGAGCATCAGGACAACATCTATCGATTAGCTTTCAGCTATGTCCATAACAAAGAGGATGCGCTGGACATCGTCCAGGACGCCATCTATAAAGCGATGAAGACGAAGTCGCCGCTGCAGGACGGCGGCGCGATCAAGAGCTGGTTCTATCGTATCGTCGTGACCACGGCGCTCGACTTATTGAAGAAGCGCAAGCGGGTGCAGCCGATCGAAGATGAGCAGCTGCACGCCTTCCTGGAAGACTCAGAGGATCGCTATCCCGATGTGGATATGAGACGTACGTTGGAGCAGCTTCCGGACAAGTATCGGATCATCATTGTGCTGCGTTATTTTGAAGATATGAAGATCGAGGAAGTGGCAGAGGTGCTGCATGAGAATGTGAGCACGGTGAAGACGCGTCTGTACCAGGCACTTCGTCTATTACGAATGGAAATGACATCATATGAGCAGGAGTTGTCCCGATGAATCCCCGTCTCGAGCAATTGAAAGAGCAGTATTCGCAAATCCCGATACCTGAGGAACTGAATGTTGTCGTGCTTCAAGCTTTGAACCGAGGCAGCAGAAGAAGGACGGCCCGCCGCCGGTGGATTTCCGCTGCCGCAGCAGCGCTTCTCATTGTCCTCGCAGGTATCAATGCAAGTCCCGCCGTCGCCAACGCCTTTGCCTCCATTCCTGGCATCGGGCAATGGGTGAAGGTTGTCACGATACGTGAATACGTCGTAGATGAAGAACGGCATAATGCCGATATTAAAGTTCCTGAGATTTCGAATCTCGGGAATGATGCACTAAGTGACGCGTTGAATGAGAAGTATCTGGCCGAAGGCAAGCAGCTGTACGAACAATTCCAGAAGGATATGGAGGAGCTGAAGGATGGCCATCTTGGCGTGGATGCCGGGTATATCGTGAAGACGGACACCGAGGATTTATTAGCGATTGAGCGATATGTCGTCATCTCGATGGGATCGTCGGAGGAGAAGCTGAAGTACGACACGGTCGACAAGCGCAACCACATCGTGCTGACGCTGCCGATGCTGTTCAAGAACGATCAGTATGTACAGGCGATCAGTAATAACATTATTGAGCAGATGAAGCAGAGGATGATTGACGATCCGAACCAAATGTACTGGGTGGAAGACGCAGAAGCTGACATATCTGCAGATGAAACGTTCAAGACGATCACGCCGGATCATAATTTCTACATCGATGCATCTGGGCACCTCATCATCGTCTTCGACAAATACGAAGTAGGTCCTGGCTACATGGGTGTGCAGCAGTTCACGATTCCAACTGCCGCTATCGCAGATCTGCTGACGAGCAGCCAATATATTAAGTAGCAGCCGAACCGGCTTGTCTGATTAGGCGCAATAACCCCCTCCACTGCTGGAGGGGGTTTGCTCATTCTAATGCAACTCAACGGACTGATTCAGGTCAGTCCCTTCCGTGTTCCGGCCAATCAGCCTGCTGAACAGAAACTTCGCCATCTTGAACTTGTTATGATAATCCCAATATTCGGCCGCGTCCGCGTTTACTTTGATAAGAACGAGATTGGGATCGTCATAGGTCGTTTCGAGCAGCTTCTCGTACATCGGATTCCAGAATTGCCGGACCTTCTCCGCGCTCTCGACCAACTCGGCTTCACCTCGAACGGAGACGTACGATTGTCCGGCATAAGCGACGTTGACCTGTTTATTATGAAGCAGCTCATGGAATTTGCTCGTATCCTTCTTCGTCAGAAACCATAGTGTCCCATCGAAAGCGGCATCCTGTGTCTTCATGGGACGTGAAACTAACCCTTCTTGAGATACGGTTGTCAGCATGGCGTATTCAATGTCTTTAATCAATTTATACACGGTTTCGATTGCTTCTTCGTTGTGAGAGGCAGCGTCCATTGTCATCGTTATTGATCACCTTTACTCGCATGGATTTCTGACTAGTATGTCCGATCAAGCTGTGGTCTACATGCGGGCAGATGATGGCCTTAGGCCGATACCGGCTCCGAACTGCCTTGTCTGTATTTGATTGTCTGGCGGGTCCGATAATACAGCGCGATGAAGGTAATAACGAATAAGAGCGAGATGATCTCGGCGAGCGCCGTGCTTACCTGATCCCATTGGCCGATGAGGATCAGGAAGCCAGGGATTGTAGCGGTGAGCAAGGCTTCGATTAGCGTGACCCATCCTGTAAGAACGGCAATATTTTTGTTCAATGCGAGCAGTAAGAAGAATAACGTCCATAAGAATGCCCACATGAGCCAAATGATCCCGAACTTCACGTCATCGAATTGGGTGAAGCTTATTGTCGAGTAGGCGAGAGCAAGAACGGCAACCCACAGCGAGAACCAGCCGATACCCGATGAGCTATAATTCGTCAGATTGGATATGCCTACGAATAAGAACGTTAATCCGAACAGGAAGACGCCGGATGCGTTGAAGATTGTCCACTGGTCGGCACCAGCGGTGAAGATGACATAGAACGGCGTAATGATTTGAATGGCGCCGATAAAGATGTTGAACAGGCCGGCGCTCTTCTGGTCCACATGTCCAAGCAGCATCAGCGCGTTGAGAAATAGGACGGCTCCACATAGCATGAGTCCAACGGTTTGCATGGAACGATTCCTCCGATATCGATAAGATCTAATGGGTTAATAATTGGTCCGCAAGCTCGACTTCCCTTGCCCGGACGAGTGGAATGACTTGTTCGCCGAATGCTTGAATATCCTCATCGTAGTGAAGGAAGCCGGTTAGAATAAGATCGACCCCGATCTTCTTCAGCTCGATAATGCGGTCTGCGACCTGCTCAGGCGTGCCGATTAATCCTGTCTTGAAGCCATCGTTATATTGCACAAGATCGTTGTAATCGGAGTTCGCCCACATGCCTTCCCGCTCAGGAGACGCTTTGCCGGCAAACTGAACTTGGCTTCGGAAGCCCTCTACCGCTTCGGGATCGGAATAAGCGATGATGTCCCGCAGCACTTGCCGGGCCTCTTCTTCTGTATCCCGAACGATAACGAAGGCGTTCACCCCAAACTTAATGCTGCGGCCGTTGACAGCGGCGAGCGCCTTCACTTCTTCGATTTGCTTCTTGAAGCCGTCGATTGTGTTGCCGTTCATGAAGTACCAATCGGACACTCGCGAAGCCATCTGCCGGGCGGCAGAGGAGTTGCCCCCTTGGAACACCTGTGGGACTGAAGCGGGCTTCGGCTTCAATGGCGCACTATTCAAGCGATAGAAGTCTCCTCGGAAGTTTGTCTCGTCCTTCGTCCATAGATCGCGCAATACTCGGATAAATTCCTCTGATCGGCGATACCGCTCATCGTGATCAAGCCAAGGCTCGCCGTAGCTTTGGAACTCCCCCTTGAACCATCCGCTTACAATATTGATGGAAGCACGCCCATGACTGATCTGATCAATGGTGGAGAGCATCTTGGCCACCGTGCCTGGATGCCATAGTCCAGGGAGTACGGCTGCGATTAGATTAATCTTAGTGGTGACGGTTGCGAGAGCAGATGCGAGCGCAATAGCCTCCAGCTGATTCTCGGCACCGTAACTTGCAATGAATCTTGTCTGCAGAAGAGCATACTCGAACCCGGCTTCTTCGGCGATTTGCGCATACTTGGCATTGTCTTCGAACGACCATCCTGTGCGCTGCGGGATTTTGGAGATGACCAGCCCTCCACTAACGTTTGGAACCCAATAAGCAAATTTCAATGACATGCGTATCGCTCCTTTGAATGAATTGGATTGGATATATCAAGAGGTAAGCCTCGTGGCGTCTAATTACATTAATCCGATGTAAATTATAAGATTTATAGCCTCATTATATCGATCCGCATGAGGTTTACAACAATCAGATTGTTGCATTGTGATGCGAATCCGACGATTGTGAATCGGTCTGTCGTGAATCTACGAGATAATCCTATAAATCGATTTGTTATGTGTGAATAGAGAATTGGAGGCAGAGGAGGGGATGTAATCGACGCAGCGATGGAGTCGGTGAGAGCGAGTTGGGTGTCGCGGTTTACTGCTGTTGTTTTTCCGACGAAGCGATCGTAATCGTTGGATTCGGGCTTCTTCTTCTTGTGCTTACATGCCGCTATTTGCATGACATACGATCTCTCAGGGCAACCTGAAACGTCATCAATCGTTGCAAAGGAGAATGGCGATGGATTTCCACAATGTCACGGTGGCCGGGAGCGGCGTGCTCGGCAGTCAAATTGCGTACCAGTCCGCATTCAAAGGATTCAAGGTTACCGTCTACGATATTAATGATGAGGCGCTCGATAAGGCCAAGGATCGAATTGCGAAGCTGAAGCAGCGGTATCAGGAAGATCTAGGCGCTTCGCGGCAAGATGTTGATGCGGCATACGAGCGGTTGTCCTTCAACAGTTATTATGAACGAAACAGACTCCCCGAATTGCAACACCTTAGGTTACTTTTGGGAATAATGGCG
>NZ_BTCK01000009.1:0-147545 GCF_033239625.1 Paenibacillus sp. CCS19 | reverse complement strand
TTTGTATAAGATACAGGACAAGGGTCGAGGAAGAACAGGCGGCCGAAGCGGCGCAGGCTTCTTCGCTTCGCCTGTTCAACGAGGCGACGATTCGGACGAAGATCGATTACAGGCGCTCGCGGATGCATGCGTTTAAGTGAGGCAATGCCGGCAGTCGCCTTCGCCGCAGCAGCTGATTCCGGGTGGCAGTTATGCAAAGGATATAGAACGTCAGCGGAAGGGAGGCGACGAATATGGGAACGACATTAATTCGCGATGCCGTCATCGTCACCATGAACGCGCGGGGCGAAGTGCTTCGCGGCGACGTGTGGATCGAAAACAACCGAATCATCCGAATCGGCGCTGATTTAGCGGAAAGCGCCGATCTTATCATTGAAGCCGGGGGCAAAACATTGCTGCCCGGCTTCGTTCAAACCCACGTCCATTTATGCCAGACGCTGTTTCGCGGCAGAGCCGACGATCTGGAGCTGATCGACTGGCTCCGGCAGCGCATTTGGCCGATGGAAGCGGCGCATGACGCGGAATCGGTCTATTATTCGGCGCTGCTCGGGCTAGGGGAGTTGATTCGGAGCGGCACGACGACGATCCTCGACATGGAGACGGTGAATCATACGGAGGCCGCCTTCCGCGCGATCGAGGAGAGCGGCATGCGCGCTTTCTCGGGCAAAGTCATGATGGATCACGGCGACGAGGTTCCCGAAGGGCTGCGGGAGACGACGGAGGACTCGATAAGGCGGAGTATCGAACTGCTGAAAGCGTGGGACGGCGCGGCCGGCGGCCGCATCCGCTACGTGTTCTGTCCGCGCTTCGTCGTTTCTTGCACGGAGGAACTGCTGATCCGGGTCCGCGATTTGGCGGCGCATTACGATGTGCGTATTCATACCCACGCCTCGGAGAATCAAGGCGAGATCGCGCTCGTCGAGGCGGAACGCGGCATGCGCAACGTCGTCTATCTCGATCATATCGGCCTGGCGCGGCCGAATTTAATATTGGCGCATAGCATTTGGCTCGACGACGAGGAGAAACAGATCATCCGCGAGCGGGGCGTCAAGGTGACCCACTGTCCGGGCTCGAACTTGAAACTCTCATCCGGCGTTGCCGAAATTCCCGCGCTGTTGGAGGCTGGGGTGAAGGTAGGGCTAGGGGCGGACGGCGCGCCGTGCAACAACAATTTAGATATGTTTCAAGAAATGCGTTTGTCAGCGTTCATCCAGAAGGTCAAGCATGGACCGACGGCGATGAGCGCCGCTTCCGTACTCCGGATGGCGACTATGGGCGGCGCCGAAGTGCTTGGCATGGAGAATGAAATCGGCAGCATTGAAGTCGGCAAGCTGGCCGATCTGCAACTGCTCGATTTAGAGGATTTTCACGTCTATCCGTCGTTCGATGCCGACTGGGCGTCAAGGATCGTCTACGCTGCGACGCGCGGCGACGTCGACACGGTCATGATCGACGGCCGAATCGTCATGGAGGGCAAAGTCGTCCGGACGATCGACAAATCTCGCGTGCTGCCGGCGTCGGACGCCGCGCTGCGACGTCTGCTGGCAAGGCTGTAGAAGCGATTGTCGACGCGAGTCATACCTGAACGCCGCCCTTCCTGTCGAAGGCTATCTAAATCGGCTTTTCGCGGAAGGCTGGCGATAACGAGCAAAGGGGAGAAGCGCATGGAGTCGGAACGAATCTTGGCCTTTGTCGACAACCATTCCGCCGAAGCAGTGCTCGCGACCGTCATTCGGGTGAAGGGGCATGCCTATCGCAAAGAAGGGGCGGCCATGCTCCTGACGGAAGACGGAAGGCGGATCGGAAGCATCAGTCCAGGCTGCCTGGAGGCGGATCTGCATGCCCGGGTCTCGGCCGTTCTCGGCGCAGGGGTTCACGAGGTGGTCGACTATAACATGCGGCCCGAGGAGGACTTCATCTGGGGCGAGGAAATCGGGTGCGGCGGCGAGATCCGCATCCTGCTGGAGCCGCTGACGGAGAAGCTGCGCGGCTTCCTTCGGGAAATCGGCAGTCAGGTGCGCCGCGGGGAACGTGTCCGGCTTGTCCGCCGTGAAGACGAAGGGCGTCTTCGCTACTGGCTTGAACCGGCGGAGGAGCGGCTTGACGGCGTTGCGGATGAGGCGTTGTCGATTGCCGGCTCCGTGTCCCGGCATAACGAAGCAGGCTTGACGACGAGCGGAAGTCCGTTCCCTATGCCGACAAGCCGCAGCCATAAGGCGGAGCGCGAGTCGGAAGGCGTTCTGTCGTTCGCGAGCGAATTCGCGCCGCGCGAACGGCTCGTTATCTTCGGCGCTGGCGACGAGGCTGCGGCGGTCGACGAACTGGCACGCAGCGTCGGATTCCGAACGGCTGTCGCCGATTGGCGACCGGCGCTTTGCAATCCGGGCCGGTTCCCTCATGCGGCGACGCTTGTCGGCGAGCCGGAGCGGATCGTGTCCGATCTGCGAATCGGTGCGCGCGATTACATTATGATCGGGAGCCATCATCTGCGCCGGGATCGTGAGATGGCATCGCTCGTCATGCCGCTTAAGCCGGCTTATGTCGGCATCGTCGGCTCCGCAAGGCGGATCGGACTTGTGCTGGGCGGCATGGCGCCGGAGCCATTCGTCAGCGCACCGATCGGCCTCGCTATCGGCGCGGAGGGCGCGGAAGAGATTGCCGTCAGCATCGCCGCGGAGCTGATCAGCTGGCGCAAACGGCTGCGCGCCGCCGATCCGGCAAGGAGAAAGACATGACGATCGCGGGCATATATTTGGCCGCCGGAGCAGGCAAGCGCATGGGCGGCTCCAAACCGGCCGCGGAGTTGTTGCCGGGTATCAGCCTCGGCGGCAGGGGGCTCAATGCGCTGCTCGCTTCCAGCATCGACGCGGCGATCGCGATCGTCAGGCCCGGCGATCCGCTGGGATGGCTGCCGGAAGCCGCGGATTGCGATCCGAAGCTTCGAATCGTCTTCTGCGAGGAAGCCGGGCTCGGAATGGCGCATTCGCTGCGCTCCGGCATTGCATGCGCCGCCGCTGCCGGGCATGAGGCTGCGATCGTCGCGCTGGCCGACCAGCCGTTCGTGACGCCGGCGCTGCTGAATGGACTTGCGAATGTTTGGAGAAGCAGTCCGGGGCTGGATTACGTCATCTCCGGATTGGGAGATGCGTCTTTGCCGCCCGTTCTGTTAGCGCGAAGTCTATACGCGAGCGTCGCCGGACTGCAGGGAGACCAAGGGGCGAAGCGGCTGCTGGCGGAGCCGGGGATGGAGGGGAGAATCATGCCGATACTGGAGTCGACGCTCGTGTTCGATATCGATACGCCGGGGGATCTGCAGCTTGCGAAGGAAATCATGTCGAAATCGAAGAAATCGAATACAAGCCAATAGATATGTAAACTAATGTAACATTAAACTCCAAGCGTTGTGCATACGGCACAACGTTTTTTCGTATTTATTAGCATGGCATCCAATTATGTGTAAGGTTAGTTTACTTATAAATAACACCTTCGTATAGTTGAACTATATCGTTCCTCTTCTAGATCCAGGTTGATGTCGAAAGGAGCTGCTGGCAATGAGCATGAACGGCGAACGAGCGGCGGCATATCCGGCCGTATGGCGTCCAACGGTTGCGCAAGAGGCTGTCCGATTGAAAAAAAGGTTCGGACGGGAAGCCGATTACGTCTCCGGCGGAACGCTGCTTCGCACGCAATGGGAGGCAGGATTAAAGCGGATGCCGGCGCATCTGATCGATTTGAGCGGCGTTGCGTCCTTATCCGGCTTCGAACTGTCCGGCGATTGTTTGGCGATCGGCTCGCTCATGACGCTTACTGCCTGTCGGCATAGTCCGGAGCTTGCTGCGAACTTTCCGCTTCTCGCACAGGCGGCGCGCAGCATTGCTGCGCCCTCCGTCCGCAATGCCGCGACGATCGGCGGGAATGTGATGTCCGTCGTGGGAGACGCGCTGCCCGCGCTGCTTGCGTACGAGGCGGAGCTGGATTGGGACAAAGGCGAGGCGAGGCAAAGCGGTACGCTTGCAGACTGGCTGACGAAGGCGGAATCCGGAACGACGGACGAATCGGCGCTGCTGCTTCGCATTCGGCTTCCCTTGCGAACGGACGCGAAGCCCGCGCTTTGCGGTTTGCCGGCGCAGCCGACTTACCGGAGATTCGCTTGCTACGAGAAAATCGGACGGCGAGAAGCGTTCACGCCGTCCGTCGTGACAGTCGCGCTTATCGGCAGAATCGGGGAGGAAGGCCGGTTGCGCGGGCTTCGCCTGGCGGCAGGGGGCGGACGAACGGTTCCGAAACGGCTGTCGCGCGCGGAAACGGAACTCGAGGGGGCCGTGGCGGACGATCGCGCCGTCGCTCGGCTGCATGAGCTCGTGATGGAGGAATACGAGCCGGAGCCCGACGCTTTCGCTTCGGCGTCGTACAGGAAGCGGACCGCCGCGAACGTTGTCTCAGCGCAGCTCTGGGAGGCCGTTCGCGGCTATGAAGAAAGCTAAGGAGGGGCGCCAATGCGGCTGAATCGGCAAAACAGCGGGGACAGATGGCGCACCAGGCCTGACGGTCCGGAGAAGGTAAGCGGCGCGCTGATGTATTTGACCGACATGACCGCACCGAACATGCTGCACGGCATGGTGCTCCGGAGCTCGCATCCGCACGCAGCGATCCGGTCGATTCGCACGGATGCGGCCAGGCAGCTGGACGGCGTCGCGGCGGTGCTGACCTGCGCCGACGTGCCCGGTCTGAATCGTTTCGGCATCGCCCGTCAGGACCAGCCGGTGTTCTGCGAAGACCGCGTCCGGTACGTCGGCGACGCTGTGGCGGCCGTAGCGGCGGAGTCGCTGGAGCTGGCGGAGCTGGCGCTCTCGCTGATCGAGGTGGATTACGAGCCTTTGCAGGTGCTGGACGATCCCGAGCGGTCGCTTGCGCCGGGGGCGCCTCTGCTGCATCCGGAAGGCAACGTACTGCACGAGATCGCATACACGAAGGATGACATCGATGCGGCTTTCGCCGGATGCGTGCATATCGTCGAGGAGACGTACCGGACGCCGCGCCAAATGCACGCCTACATGGAAACGGAGGGCGGCCTGTTCGTGCCGGAGCCGGACGGTCGGCTGACGGTGTATGCGCCGACGCAGCACGGCTTGATGGACCGGCTGCAGCTCTCGCGAATACTGGCGATGCCGGAAGAACGGATCAGAATCGTATCGAGCCCGATCGGCGGTTCGTTCGGCGGCAAGGACGAGCTGAACGTCCAGCCCTACGGCGCGCTGCTCGCATGCGCCGCGAGTCGTCCGGTGAAAATCCACAACTCCCGCCAGGAGTCCGTTCGATCCGGTCTGAAGCGCCATCCGATGGTCATCCGCATGAAGACCGGCATCGACAAAGACGGTCGAATCGCCGCCCACCTGGTCCGGATCGTTGCCGACACCGGTCCGTACGCTACGTTAGGAGCGGAGGTGCTTAACTTCGCGACCGAGCACGCAATCGGCTCGTACGCGTTCGGCGCGGTAGATGCGGCTAGCCGATCGGTCTTCACGAATAACGGGATGTCCGGCGAGTTTCGCGGCTTCGGCGGCAATCAGGCGATTTTTGCCCTCGAGGGGCAAATGGACCGGCTCGCGGAAGCGGCCGGACTCGACTCGTGGGCGTTTCGCAAACTGAATCTGAAGCCGGAGGATGACGGAACAGGGCCGTTCGGGCAGCCGATCGCGAAGACGGATGGCGCGGAGCGCGTATGGACGTCGCTGCGGGAGAGTCGGCTGTGGCGGGAGCGGATTGGCGAACATGACGAATCCGCCGATATCGATTACCGTCGCGAAGCACGGAAGCCATGGCTGGTCACCGGCATCGGCGCGGCGATGGTCATGCACGGCGCCGGTCTCGGGGTCGGCATTCCGGATCCGTCCGGTGGGCGACTGACGCTGCGCAAAGACGGCAAAATCGAAGCCGCCTTCGGTTTCGAGGAATGCGGTCAGGGGCTGATCGCGACGCTGGAGCAAATGATGATCGAGCGCCTTGGACTCGCGGCGAGCGACGTGCGGATCGTAATCGGAGATACCGACGCCGTGCCGAACAGCGGTTCCACCACGGCGTCGCGTGCAACTACGATGATGTGGAAGGCGCTCGAGCAACTCAAGGAGCCTTTTGCCGAGCTGATGCTGGAAGCGGCCGGCAAGTCGGTCGGCGCGTCGCCCGCGACGCTGCGGCTCGGAGAGGGCGGCGCGCGATGGCGGTCGACAGGAGACATGGCCGTCAGTTACACCGATTTGGCTGCGACGCTTGCGGAGCCGATCGCGTGCGAAACTGCGGTCCATTACCCGACCTCGGACTCGAAACACATCGGCGCCCATTATTTGTACAGCCACGCTGCCGTGGCGGTTAAGGTGGAAATCAATCGGCTGACCGGAAGAATTCGCGTGCTCGACCAGTTCCACGCCGTTGCTGCGGGACCGGTCATGAACCCGCAGGGCTTTCTCGGCCAAATCGAAGGCGGCAGCTCGATGGCGCTCGGCTATGCGCTGCTGGAGGAGGCGGTCATGGAAGGCGGGCGGTACGTGACGAACAATTTCGACACTTACCTCGTGCCGACGATCGCCGATCAGTCAGGTTCGGTCGAGGTGGTGCCGATCGAGGACTTGCCCGAAGGCGACGAGCATGGTCCGCGAGGCGTAGGGGAGATCGGCTCGATCGGCCTCGCGCCGGCAATCGCATCAGCGATCCGGCACGCCGTCGGCCGCTGGATTGATCGTCTGCCGATCGACCCAGCGCTGCTGCAGGAGTCAGCTCCTATTCGGAGCAAGGAGGCGATGGGCAATGAACGATGAAGCGGTGCGGAAAGCGGCGATGTCGGAGGAATGGGAGGCCGACGTGAACGGCATTCCGGTGCGGCTCGCGATCGCGCCGTCAAGACGGCTGCTCGACGTGATCCGCGACGATCTGGCGTTGACCGGGACGAAACGTTCCTGCGAGATCGGCCGCTGCGGCGCCTGCATGGTACTGATCGACGGCTCGCCGGTCAATGCCTGCCTGACGATGGCCTATCAGTGCGAAGGGCGGTCGATTACGACGATCGAGGGCATCGCGGACGGCGCCATGCACCCCGTTCAGCGCGCTTTTTTGGAGGAAGGCGGCTTCCAGTGCGGGTACTGCACGCCAGGGATGGTCGTATCCGCTGCAGCGCTGTTAGACGCGAATGCGAATCCTTCTCAGGAAGAGGTCGAGGAGGCGCTTTCGGGCAATTTGTGCCGATGCACGGGCTACGGAGGCATCCTTCGGGCGGTCCGTCGGGCGGGGGAAATGAGGAGGGAAATGGGTTGAGCGAACGAAAGCACGAGGAACATCTTCGTCTACTGCGCTTGTGCATCGAAATTTCTCGTCAGGCGAGATCGGCCGGCAACACGCCTTTCGGCTGTCTGCTGGCAGACCCGAAAGGCGACGTGCTGTGGGAGCAAGGCAATGTGGAGATCACGGAATCATCGTGCACGGGCCATGCCGAGACGATGCTGATGGAAGAGGTTTCGAAACGATATACGAAGGAGACGCTGTGGACCTGCACGCTGTATACGACGGCAGAACCATGCGCCATGTGCGCCGGGGCGGTCTACTGGGGTAATGTCGGTACCGTTGTGTACGGCATATCGGAGAAGCGGCTAGGCGGATTGACGGGCGACCACCCGCAAAATCCGACGCTCGACCTCCCCTGCAGGGATGTTTTCCGGCGAGGACGTAAACCGGTCACGGTGATCGGGCCTTTTCCCGAGCTGGAGGAAGAAATCATAGCCGTGCATAGGGGGTATTGGGTATGAGCGATCTCAACGACGAACGAATGACGATCGCACACATCAACGGCTTGAACGAAGCTCGCTTCAACGAACTGCTCGGACCGGTTTTCGAGCATTCTTCTTGGATCGCGGAGCGGACGTGGAACGAGAGACCGTTCCGATCCTTGGCGCATCTCCATGAGGCGATGCTGCGGCAGGTCGAGGGGGCCTCCCCGGACGAAGTGCTAGCTCTCCTGCGCGCCCACCCGGACCTCGCGACCCGGCTTAAAGTAACGGCGTTGTCGGCGGAGGAGCAGCAAGGCGCCGGTCTGGATTCGCTGACGCCGGCGGAATACGACAATTTCGACGAAATGAACCGGACGTATAAGGAGAAGTTCGGTTTCCCGTTCATACTCGCGGTCGCGGGCCGGACGAAGGGAGATATCGCCGAAGCGATGCGTCTTCGAATCGCCGGCGAACCGGAATCCGAACGGAGGCTGGCGCTGGCTGAAATCGCCCGCATCTCCGAACTCCGTCTCGGTCGCATCATCTGCTCCTAACTCAGAACGAAAGGACGAGATTGCTATGCGGAAACTACCGTGCGGACGCACGCTCTATTACGGGAAAGGCGACGTGCTCGTTTACCGGACTTACGCTCGCCCGCTTGAAGCGCCGCCGATACCGGAATCGCCTTACACCGAAACGCGCAACGTCATCTTCGCCCACAACGTCAAGTTCGCCGTCAGCGGCGAAGCGCTTCTGACTTCCTTCACCGAAGGGGACAACCGACAGGTCGTTGCCACCGATTCGATGAAAAATTTCATTTTGCGCCAGTCGGCTTCGTTCGACGGGAGCACGACTGAAGGGCTGCTTGCTTATCTGGCCGAACGTTTTCTGGCGGTATATCCGCATATCGACTGCGTGGAGCTGAGCGCGGACCGGATTCCGTTCGAGCCGCTCGCCGTGCCAGGGCCAGGCGGATTCATGAACAACGATCTCGTATACCGGCGTTCCCATAACGACCATGCAAGCGCCGGCATGGAGGTCGTGCGCAATTCGTCGGGCGGCTCGGCAATCGCCTCTCACTGGTGCGGCTTAACGGAGCTGCAGCTCATCAAGGTGAGCGGCAGCTCGTTTGCCGGCTTCATCCGCGATGAATATACGACGTTGCCGGAAGCACAGGATCGGCCGCTGTTTATTTTCCTCGATCTGCAGTGGCGCTACGATGATCCGGAGGAGGCGCTGCAACCGGAGAAGGGGCGCTACGTCCCTGCCGAGCAGGTGCGCGACATTGCGCATAACGTGTTCTACGAGTTCGAGACGCCGTCCATTCAATATTTGATCTGGCTGATCGGCCAGCGGTTGCTTACCCGATTCCCGCAATTGGCGGAGGTGAGGTTCGAATCGAACAATCGGACATGGGAAACCGTCGTGGAGCCAGCGGCCGGCGGAGCGCCGGGCGTGTTCACTGAACCGCGTCCGCCGTTCGGCTTCCAGGGTTTCTCGATGACGAAGGACGATCTGCTCGCCGTACGCGACGATATGTCGGAGGTGTCGGCATGAGCGGGGGGCGGCTGACGACTCATGTGCTGGACGTATCGCGCGGGCGGCCCGCCCCCGGAGTGAAGGTGCAGCTGTGGCGGCTGGACGGAACGCCGCCAGGCGCGTTCGTGACGGAAGCGGTCACCAACGCCGACGGCAGGCTTAATCAGCCATTGCTGGCGGAGGGTTGTCTGGAGTGCGGCGTGTACGAGCTGCTGTTCCATATCGGCGGTTATTTTGGCGGCATAATGGATGCCGAAGGCGAAGCTTGCAGCGGGGAAGAAATCGCAGGCGTGTCCGCCGGCGCGAAGGCGGCCGCACCGGCGCAGCTGCTGGAGCAGGTGCCGGTTCGGTTCCGGGTGACCGATCCGGAAGCGCATTATCATATCCCCCTGCTGGCAGCGCCCGGCGGCTATAGCACGTATCGGGGGAGCTGAAACGACATGGGGGTACTGGAGCAACTGGGGGATTGCTACGATTTGATCATACGGCGAGGCACAGCCGTACTTCCTTCTGGAGCGAAGAAGGTTGACATCGCCGTGAAGGACGGACGGATCGCCGCCGTCGCGGATGCGGATCTCATCGACGGCGCAGGCCGGGCTGCGGAAACGATCGATGCGGACGGTCTGCTCGTCATGGCAGGGATTGTCGACGTTCATGTGCATTTAAACGAGCCGAATTTCGGTCATTGGGAAGGCTTCGCTACCGGCTCGGCGGCGCTGGCGGCCGGCGGTTGCACGACTTACGCGGATATGCCGGTGAACGGAAATCCGGCGACGGGCGATGCGGGAGCGTTGGCATTGAAGGCACAGCTCGCCGAGGGCGCTTCCGCTGTCGATTACGCCTTCTGGGGCGGGCTCGTTCCGGGTAATGCGGACCGATTGGCGGAATTGGCGGCCGCCGGAGTCGTCGGCTTCAAAGCGTTCATGTCGAATCCGGGCGGCGAGGGCGAAGGGCGGTTCCGCGAAATCGGCCGAGAGGCGCTGCGGGAAGGAATGCGCAGGATCGCGGCGTTCGGCGGCCTGCTCGCGCTGCATGCGGAGAGCGAATCGATGACTTCGCATCTTGCGGCGCGAATGGCAGCCGAGAGACGGACGGAAGCGAGGGACTTTGCCGCGTCGCGACCGGCAGCAGCCGAACTGGCTGCGGTTGGCGAAGCGCTTGAGCTCGCTGAGGAGACGGGCTGCCGTCTCCATTTCGTCCACATCAGCACGCCGGAAGCAATTGACTTGATCGCTGCAGCTAAGCGGAGAGGCATCGATGTCAGCGCGGAGACGTGCCCGCACTATTTGACGCTGACAGAGGACGACATGGCGCTCATCGGTCCAGCGGCCAAATGCGCGCCGCCGCTGCGCGACGAAAGCCGAAGGGAGGGATTGTGGTCCCGCCTGATGGTAGGAGCGATCGATCTGGTCGCTTCCGATCATTCGCCGTGCCCGGAATCGATGAAGACGGCGACCGGGCTGTCGTTCTTCGACGCGTGGGGCGGTATCGCCGGCGCGCAAAATACGCTGGAGCTGATGCTTGAGGAAGGGTGGGTGAAGCGCGGCGTTCCGCTGCAGCTGCTGTCGGCGGCGCTTTCGGCCAATCCCGCTCGGCGCATCGGCCTCTATCCGCGCAAAGGCGAAATTTCGGTAGGCTTCGACGCCGATCTGGCGATCGTCGACCCAAACCGATCTGATGTGTTGACTCGCGAGGGACTCTATCAACGGCACCCGCACAACCCGTACATCGGACGCCGATTCACGTGCAAGGTCGTCCGGACGTTGTGCCGCGGGAAGACGGTGTACATGGAAGGGGCAGGCGTGACGCCAGGCAGTGGATTGCGGTTAACGGTTCCGCTTAGAGCAGCGGGAGAGGGCGAAGCTCCGATAGAACATGCGGCAGTTCTCCCGGCGGAAACGCCTGCCCCAGCGAAGCGAATATCCCGACAGGCTTCGCTGCCGTTGCCGAGCAATGAGGAATGGTCGTCATGAGGCCGCCGCTGGACATGTCCGCCTTCGCGGAGCTTCCCGGACTGCTCGATGAACTGGCCGGCTTCGGCGCAGAAGAAGGCGGCGGCGTCACCCGGTTGCTGTACACGGAATCGTGGCGGGCTGCCCAACTGTTCCTGGAGGAGCGAATGCGGGTAGCAGGCCTCGAGACGCGCTTCGACCGCGCGGGCAATCTGTACGGGCGGCTGCTTGGCGCTGACTCGGCAGCGCCGGTCGTGCTGACCGGCTCGCATGTCGATACCGTCCGCTCCGGCGGTCGGTATGACGGCTCCTATGGCGTTGTTGCCGGTCTGATGGCGCTTGCCGCGCTCAAAAGAACCTGCGGCGCGCCACTTCGAACGCTCGAGGTCGTGTCGCTCTGCGAGGAAGAGGGCAGCCGTTTTCCGCTCGCCTACTGGGGGTCCGGGAATGCGACCGGCGTCTATGGCTTCGACGACGGCGAAGGCATTGCCGACGCGGACGGGATTACGCTTGCGGAGGCGATGCGCACGGCCGGCTTCGGCCTAGAGACGCAGACGCCGTGTCTGCGCCGCGATATCGGCGCATTCGTTGAACTGCATATCGAGCAGGGCATTGTACTCGAGCGCTCGGGCCGACAGATCGGGCTCGTGGAGGCGATCGTCGGCCAGCGCCGCTATGCCGTCACGCTGACCGGGGCGAGCAACCATGCAGGCACGACGCCGATGTCGATGCGGGCCGACGCGCTGGCCGGCGCGGTCGAGATGCTGGCGCTGCTCGAGACGCGGGCGAAGGCGGCGGGCGATCCGCTCGTTGCCACCGTCGGCCGTCTCGAGACGATGCCCGGCACGCCGAACGTCATTCCCGGCGAAGTTCGTTTCACGCTCGATATCCGCCATGACAAGGAACTGAAGCTGGAGTCTTTCTGCCGGGATACGCTCGCCGCTTTCGAGGCGATCGCTCGAAGCCGGGGACTCGGTTTCGAGTCGCGCTGCTGGCTGGCGACGAAGCCGACGCAGATGGACGACGGACTGACCGGTCTCCTGGAACGCGCCTGTCTGGCGCGGGCCAACTCTTCGAGGAGGATGGTCAGCGGGGCGGGGCACGACGCCCAGTTATTCGCCGCTGTTTGTCCCGCCGCGATGTTGTTCGTGCCGAGCCGAGGAGGCGTCAGTCATTCATCGGACGAATATTCGACCCCGGAACAGCTGACGGAAGGCGCCGCCGTCCTGGCGGACTGCCTGTACGAATTAGCCTATGGACAGGAGTGGCGGCGATGAATCGACCGTTCGGCCTTGCGCCTTTCAACCGATCTGCCTACGCGGAATTGTCTCCTTCTCCGCGCATCATTATGACGCCCGGTCCCGTCGAGGCTGAGCCGCGTGTGCTGCGCGCGCTGTCGTATCCGATCCTGGGACAATTCGATCCCGAATTCACGCGGCTGATGAACGAATCGATGGAGCTGCTGCGTCATTTGTTTCAAACCAACAACGAATGGGCGTATCCTGTCGACGGCACGTCTCGTTCCGGCATCGAGGCGGTGCTGAACAGTTTGATCGCGCCAGGCGATCGGGTGCTCATCCCCATTTACGGCCGTTTCGGCCATCTGCTGCATGAAATCGCCCAGCGATGCGGCGCTTCTGTGATCGTGATGGAGCGGGAATGGGGCGGAGTCTTCGACCCCGAGGAAATCGCGGCTGCCGTCAAACGGGAACGTCCCGATCTTGTCGCGATCGTGCACGGCGAAACATCGACCGGAAGGTTGCAGCCATTGGAGGGTATCGGTGCAGCATGCCGCGAAGTCGGCGCCCTGTTTGTCGTCGACGCGGTGGCCACGATCGGCGGCGTTCCGGTGGAGACGGACGCATGGCAGCTGGACGCGGTCATCGGCGGTACGCAAAAATGCTTGTCGATCCCGTCCGGCATGGCGCCCGTTACGTATAACGACCGCGCCGAACGCAAGCTGCAGACGCGCAAACGGATCGAACACGGCCTCCGCTCCGGCACCGATGATTCGCCTTCAGTGCGGCCTGTGCAAAGCAATTATCTTGACTTGAGTCAATTGCAGGATTATTGGAGCCCCGCCCGGCTCAATCATCACACCGAAATGACGTCCATGCTGTATGCGCTTCGGGAGGGAGTCCGGATCGCGCTATCCGAAGGGCTGGAGGAGCGCTTCGCCCGCCACCGTCTGCACGAACGGGCGTTGATGACCGGCCTGCGCGCGATGGGACTTGCGCTGTATGGCGATCCCGGCTGCAAGCTGCCCGTCGTCACCTGCGTCAATGTGCCGGACGGCATTGACGGAGAACGGGTGCGCGAACGGCTGCTGCGCGTCTTCGGTGTTGAAATCGCCAGCTCGTTCGGACCGCTGAAGGGGAAAATATGGCGGATTGGCACGATGGGCTACAGCTGCCGGCAGACGAACGTGCTTCATCTGCTCGGGTCGCTGGAGGCGTCGCTGCTTCGCGAAGGCTGGAAGCTGCCGGCAGGCGATGCCGTGCAGGCGGCGCTTGACGTCTACGATTCGGCTTGAACGCCGATCGCCAAGGAGGGATGAGAGTGACCGAGAAACTGATTTATAACGGAACGGTACTGCCGATGGACGCGGCAGGCAGCGTGCTCAAGCCTGGTTACGTGTACGTATCAGGAGACGAAATCAAGGAGGTGGGCCTGTGGAGCCGGGACGACGAACGGCTCCATCGGCTTCGCGACACCTGTTCATACGTCTACGATGCGGAAGGGAAAGTCGTCATTCCGGGACTCGTCAATGCCCACACCCATTTGTTCCAAACCTATATGCGCGGCGTGTCCGACCATTTGCCGCTTGCGGACTGGCTGCGCGAAATCATCTGGCCCCTCAGCCTCGTCATGGAGCCGGAAGATTTCTACTTGGCGGGCCTCATCGGCTGCGTCGAAAATTTGAAGTCCGGCGCGACCTACGTGATGGACCATCATTACATCCATACTTCCCCTGACAATACATCCGGCGTGCTGCGTGCGTTCGTCGACTCCGGCATACGAGGCCATCTCGCCCGAGGCGGTGCTGACCTGTCCGGCGAGCACCGGCTGCGCGAATCGGCAGAGCAGGTATTCGCAGCGACGGACAACCTGCTGGACGATTGGGAAGGCGCAGCATCGGGACGGGTGAGCATCGCGCTCGGCCCGCTCAATTTGTACGGCTGTTCGCACGAATTTCTAGAACGCGCCGCCCGCTACGCAGAGGAACGAAGTCTTATCGCTCATGTGCATGTCGCGGAGACGAGCGGCCAGATCGACAACACGCTGGAACGTTTCGGACTGCGCAATCTCGAGCTGTTGAACGCGGTCGGACTGCTGGGCGAACGTACGCAGGTCGTGCACGGCATATGGCTGGACGACGGCGAGCTGGAGACGATCCGCGCCCGGCGGGCCTCGGTCGTGCATTGTCCGGTATCGAACATGTATCTCGCCTCCGGCGTCGCGCGCGTGCCGGAGATGCGGCGGATGGGCATCAACGTAGCGCTCGGCACGGACGGGCCCGGAAGCAACAATTGCCAGGACAATCTCGAAATGTTGAAGTTTACGGCTTGCCTTCATAAAGTCGATGCGATGGACGCGACGCTGCTGCCGCCGATGGAAGTGCTGCGGATGGCGACGAACGGCGGCGCGAAGGCGATGCGCCGCGAAGCCGATCTCGGCAGTCTCGAGCCCGGCAAGAAGGCCGACCTCGTCGTTGTCGATCTGCTGAAACCGCATATCAGTCCGGTTCACCGAGCTTCCTCCGCCCTTGTCTATAACGCAAACGGCAACGACGTAGAGCTCGTTATGGTCGGCGGTCGCATTGTCGTCGAAGAACGACGGTGCGTCCTCGTAGACGAACGAGAGCTTCTGCGCCGCGCTCAGGCGCGCGTCGACGCGCTGCGCGCGAAGCTGGCGGCGCGCTATCCGGTGTTCAATTCCATTCAATAATTACATATCCCATTGAAGGACGGTGCTTTGCTTATGGAAAGACTGCTCGATCCCGTACTGGAGAACGATTGGCATGCCGTATATTTGTCCTCCGAGCTGAAGGAGAAGCCGATCGGCGTTACGCTGCTTGGCGAGAGGGTGGTGCTTTTCCGGAACAGCCGCGGCGTACAGGCGCTGCGCGACCTATGCATCCATCGCGGCGCGATGCTGTCCAGGGGCTGGGTGAAGGGAGACGAAATCGTCTGCCCCTATCATGGCTGGCGGTACGACGGCGGAGGGCAATGCGTCTGCATTCCGGCCCAGCCGGCCGGAGAGCGGATTCCGCCGCGAGCGAAGACGACAGCTTACGCCTGCGAGGAGAAGTACGGGTTTGTCTGGGTCTGTCTCGGCGAACCGGCAGGCGGCGTTCCTCATTTCGAAGAATTCGCCGATTCCGCCTTCCGTCCGCTGCCCTGCGGACCGTATAAGGTGAAGGCGGCAGGAACGCGGGTTATCGAGAACTTCACCGATTTTGCGCATCTCATGTTCGTCCATCAGGATTTACTTGGCCATCCTGACTATGCCGAGCTTCCGGACATTCAAGTCATCAAGGAGAAGAATCGGATTTATATCGAAAACATTCCGATTTTCCAGCCGGTCGCACATTCGGGCTCGGATAAGAAAGAAGGGACGACGTATGTATATCGCAAGGAAGTGTTCCGTCCGCTTTCCGCGAGGCTCTCAAAGACCGACCCAGGCAACGGCCAAACCTTGTGGATTCTGCTTACTGTCGCTCCGGTAGCGGAGGACGAATGCCTCGTGTTCATGATGGTCTCGCGCAATTACGGGTTCGATGTGGACGACGCGAATTTCATCCGCTTCCAGGATATCGTCTTCGATCAGGATGCGCAGGTTATCGAGTCGCAGAAACCCGAGCTGCTGCCGCTCGATCTGCAGGCAGAGCTGAATCACCGGGTCGATATCTTCTCGGTCGCGTACCGACGCTGGCTGAAAGAACTCGGGGTTACGGTAGGGACTGTCTAATCATTCCTCGCTTAACCATGTCATATATACGTTAAATAAAACGAATCCGAAGTAGTTATATGTAATATATCTCGCAATAAAAGGTGCAATTGACAATCACCCCTCCGAATATTGTGCAGAATTACAAACATTATGTCATGAATATTGACCTTTATATGACATCGACTCTATGATGAGCCTAGAAGGACAAACAAAAATATAGAAGCTTGATGGAGGGGACCATGACCATGAAAACTGTGAATGCGAAGAGAGGCGCCGCTTTAACCGCGATTATGGCTTTATCTGTCGGTCTGATGTCAGCATGCGGCTCGGACAGCAAAACTAGCGATTCGTCTGGCTCAGGAACGAAGGAACCGGTCAAAGCGACGCTCGTGTTGAACTGGTTCGCGGAGCCGGAGCACGGCGGGAATTTCGCTGCGCAGGAGAAAGGCTTTTACAAGGACGGCGGTCTGGACATCACGCTCATGCCCGGCGGTCCTTCGGTTTCCGCCACCCAAATCGTCGCTTCCGGCAAAGCGGAGTTCGGCATGGCGAACGCCGACGACATATTGGTCGCGAGGCAGGAGGGCATTCCGATCGTGGCGATCGGAACGGCTTTCCAAAAAAGCCCGCAGGCGCTCTTCTATCACAAAAATTCCGGCATCGACGGCTTCGGCGACCTGAACGGGCACAAGGTATATGTCGCCTCGACCGCAAGCTTCTGGCTCTTTATGAAAAACAAATATAAACTGAGCGACGCGCAGGAAATGAAATATACCGGGTCGCTTGTCAATTTCGTCAACGATCCGCAGGCGGTCACGCAGGGCTACATCACCTCGGAAACGTACACGCTGCAGCAGCAAGGCGTCGAGTTCGAGACGCTGCTGAACGCCGACTCCGGCTACAATATTTATGCCGGCGTCTACTTTACGACGGAAGACATGATTAAGAAACATCCGGACGAAGTGAAGGCATTCATGACAGCGACCGTGAAGGGTTGGGACTACTACAAAGACCACTCCGACGAAATCAATCCGGCCATTCAGAAGCAGAACCCGGACATGAGCCTCGATATGATGAAATTCAGCGCGGAGAAGGAGATGGACTTCGCGTTCGGCGGCGATGCCGCAACGGACGGGACGGGAACGATGAGCGAAGCGCGCTGGTCGGAACTGCAGCAGCAACTGCTGGATGTGGGAGTGCTGAAGAAGAAGGAAGATATTAGCAGCGTCTTTACGAAGGAATTCTTGCCAGGCAAGTAAATACATGTAGTTGAATGGCTGCCTGCCGGAAGCACCCGCGGGCAGCCGTTTGTTCGTAATGGGGACTTTACGATCGGTGAGGAAGGGTATCAGAAAGATGAGTCGACGGGCAGAGACATTTACGAATACGAATACTAAGTTAATACAGGATAAAAAGAGTCCGTTGCTTGATAACTCAAGCTGCGGGCTTTTTTGGGTTATCAACACCCATATAACCACAAAAAAACTTAGTTTGTTTAATAGACAAACTAAGTTTATGAATGCTATTCTTATGTTAATTGTAGGAAGGAGCAGCCCATTATGGATCTAAATATTAAAAAGGCGGTAGTCGAGGGCAACACCTCGCTTGGCATCGAATTTGGATCAACACGAATCAAGGCTGTACTGATGGATTACAATTTTCAAACTATCGGTTCTAGCAGCTATGAGTGGGAAAACCAATTGATCGACGGTTATTGGACCTACACTCTCAATAATATTATTAGTGGGTTGCAGGAAACCTATCGACAATTAAAACAAGAGGTCGAGAAACGTTACGGCGTAACTCTGCAAAACATCGGTTCAATAGGTTGTTCTGCCATGATGCAGGGCTATATTGCACTAAATCAAGCAGGGGAGCTGCTGGTCCCGTTCCGTACATGGCGCAATGCCACTACAGGTGCAGCTGCATCTGAACTAACCGAGAAATTTCAGTTTAAAATCCCTCAACGTTGGAGCATCGCACATTTGTATCAAGCGATTTTGAACGATGAAGAGCATGTCCGAAACATAAATTATATGACGACGTTGTCGGGTTATATGCATTGGCTGTTGACTGGGAGCAAGGCACTTGGAGTGGGGGATGCCTCTGGTATGTTCCCAATCGATGAATTTACAAAGCAATATAATGAAAGTATGGTGAAGCGGTTTTCCGAGTTAATTGCCGATAAAAGCTACCCATGGAGTCTTACAGATATTTTGCCCAAGGTTTATTCTGCAGGTGAACATGCTGGATATCTCAGTGAAGCCGGAGCCCTTTTATTAGATCCATCAAGCAGCCTGCAAGCAGGTATTCCGTTTTGTCCTCCAGAAGGCGATGCTGGAACAGGCATGGTTGCTACGAATAGCGTTAAAAAGCGTACCGGCAACATTTCTGTGGGCACATCGATTTTTGCCATGTTTGTATTGGAGAAGGATTTAACCACGGTGCACCCTGAGATTGACATCGTGACTACACCGGATGGCAGTCCTGTCGGTATGGTTCTGGCTAACAACTGTTCGAGCGATATTAATGCATGGATCGGCTTGTTCCGAGAGTTCTATGTGGCTATGGGACTGAAGCCCGATATGAATCAGTTATTCAGCGTCCTGTTCAACAAAGCGCTGGAAGCAGACGCTGATGGCGGTGGCTTACTGAGCTACGGATACTATTCAGGCGAGAACATTACCGGGTTTGCACAAGGTCGCCCTCTGTTCGTTCGTTCTCCAGAAAGCCGCTTCAACCTAGCTAACTTTATGAGAGTTCATCTGTTTACCGCGTTTGCTGCACTAAGACTCGGGATGGATATTTTGACACAGAAGGAACAGGTGACGATTGACCGCATTCTGGCGCATGGGGGATTGTTCAAAACGCCGATAGTCGGTCAAAAAATGTGTGCCGCAGCACTGAATATCCCTGTATCCGTTATGTCTACGGCTGGAGAGGGCGGTGCATGGGGAATGGCCGTTCTGGCATCCTATATGGTTATGAAGGAGCCGCACGAGGGATTGGTTGATTACCTGACCACTAAAGTGTTCAAAGATGCAGAAGGACAAGAGGTTTATCCTGACAGCGCAGATGTGAGAGGCTTTGCCTTGTTCATGGAGCGTTACAAGGAAGGGCTGGCTATTGAGCAGGCAGCGATAGATCATTTTGCGGAAAATAGGAAGGAATGAGAAGCGCGCAACTATGGAGATTTCGCATATTGTAGTTAAGCCCGATACTTAAATCAGCAGTCAGGATGCCGAGAAACAATCGAAGTTTTACGCAGACGTGTTCAGGTGGGAGTTGCGGCAGCCCAACTGGGGCTATTACCCTACGAAGACAGGACCGTCTACTGAACCGGGCATCGACGGCGGTATCGCGCAGGGTCCGTCCCAGTTTCCGGTAGGTGTGCGTCTACAGATTCAAGTGGATTCCATTGATGACTCGATCGCCAAGGCGGTCGAAAATGGGGCGACAGTCGTACAGGAGAAAATGGATTTTGGCGACTTCGCGCTTGCTTACATTATCGATCCGCTTGGCGTTCACTACGGACTAATCGAAAATAATAAGTAACAGCAATAGACAAACCATCCTGATCAAGGGTGGCTTTTTCATCTTTGAAGTTGGCGAACGGGTTAGTACCTTTAAACCCGATGATGAAGTTTACGGAAGACCCCGCAAAACCGAATCGGAACATTATCCGAATTTATTGCTGTTCATGAGGAAGATATTTGGCTGAAATCAAAGAATCTAACCTTTGAAGAAGCAGCAAATGTTCTAAAGTTGTTCTTGTCATTAATGTATCAAAGTTCTTGTCCTCTTAGTTTCTCAAGAGTAGGTTGTCTTTATTGTGCTATTCAGTTGACTCGATAATGAAGGTTACCTTCTATCATTTCCTGTATAATCCAGAATGGAAGTCAGGTACAAATCATCTCAGTTTTAGGGGAGGGGATATAGGGTAAGCTTGAGGTTCGTAAAGCCATTTACGAAAACGTTTTCTTTCGCCTCGCTTCATATCAATTCGAGAGATAGAGCAATATGACACTGACAGGAGGAATTTCTAATGATAGGATCACAGAGAACACAATTCATGAAAAGAGTGACGGTATTTGTGATGACCATATGTTTGATGGCTGCATTTGGGTTTGACGGTTCGAAGCCCGCATCGGCAGCAGCGGCATCGCCGTCGCAGGCCTATGTCGAAGCAATGGGCAAAGGCTTGAACGTATTTAATACCTTTGATAGCTTCAACTCAAACGATATCTCGCTATCCGATGAGACTTCCTGGGGGCAGCCGAAGGTAACGCAAGAGTTGATTGCGGCAGCCAAGGCCAAAGGCTTCAATAGCATTCGCATCCCCATGACCGCCTATACCAGATATACAACGGGAGCCGACGGACACTACGTCATCGATTCCGCATGGCTGGCCAGATATAAACAAGTAGTGGATTGGGCCGTTTCCGCAGGATTTTATGTCATGATCAATCTGCATCACGATTCCTGGATCTGGCTTAAAGACTGGGATGGAAATACGGCATCCGAGGAATATAAGCGATATGTGGATTTGTGGACGCAGCTTGCGGAATATTTCAAGGACGAACCCAATACCGTATCCTTCGAGACCATAAATGAGCCGCAATTCGCAAGCGATACCGGAACCGTCACAAAGCAGGAAAAATTGAATAGGATCAACCAAGCTGCCTATCAAGTAATTCGCAGTTCGGGTGGCAATAATGCAACAAGAATGGTTATTATTCCGACTTATGAAACAAATAGTGCTGAGGATAAAACCCTTGCAACCTACAACTTTATCACCGGCCTGAATGATCCGAACATTATTGCTACCGTTCATTATTACAGCGACTGGGTGTATAGCGGCAATCTGGGCATTACAGGTTTTGACGAACAGCTTTACAAAGACTCCGCTCAAACGCCGAGATCCAATACGGATCTGTTCTTCAACACCTTGAATAACACTTTTATTTCGAAAGGCATCGGGGTTGTCATCGGCGAATATGGCTGGTTATCTTCCGATGAAGGCGCTGCAGCCAATCAGTCTGGCGAAAAGCTGAAATATCTGGAATATTTGAATGCCATGGCTTCGAAATATAGAGTCAGTACGATGATTTGGCCGCCTGCATTCGATCGGGTTGCCCTTTATGACTGGAATTATTTGATCGGGTCAACGATTAAAGCATCCGTTCAGGGACAACGTTCCTCCTATTCGACAGGGTTAAACGAAATCTATATCAAAGAAAAGGCTGCAAGGGATATTCAGATTCCGCTTACGCTTAACGGGAATGCCTTTAAAGGCATCGCAGGATTGAAGAAAAGCGATTATTCCTATAATGCCAAAACCGCAACCCTTACGCTTTCCAAAAAATTCATAAACGAGAAATTCACAAAGGGTTCATACGGCCTCATTGCGGATTTGGAGCTGCAATTCTCAGCAGGCGCCGCATGGCATCAATATATTATCAAATATGCAGCGCCGGTATTTCAAACCGCTACAGGCACGACAACATCCGGAATTACAATTCCGGCAACCTTCAACGGTTCCAAGGTGAAACGCGCTTCTGCCTATGATGCATCCGGCAACAGAATCGGCCCGAATTCCTGGTTCCCGTATATGCAGTTTGGCTCCGAATTTAATGCGAACTATACCGAAGGTACGTTCAGTATCCAAAGCAACTTCTTTAACAATTCCGTATTGGATGGAACCATCAAGATCACGATCGAATTCTATGATGGACAGGTCATGAACTATGCCATCCAAAAGAGCGGATCGAATGTGACCGGGATCGGGGTAATTTCCTGATCCAGGTTACTGCAGATTCCGCGACGAGTATATACCATCAGCAAAACAACATGGAAGTAAATCCCCGATCCTTACTGGCATTGGGGATTTTTTTGTGCTGCGGATGGAAAATTTGATAAGTTAAGGGAGATAAGCTACCTTTTCCATCCTTAAGAACTCAATAAGTGAAACAGCGGCAGTCCAGGACTTATAGAGTCCTAAACTGCCGCTGCACGGAGCCATTCAACGATCGTTAAAAGTCCGAATAAGCTGCTGCATTAAAGCTTTCCGGACCGACCCGAGACGGCAGCGTGCTGCTGGAGCTAATGAATGCGGAATACGTAAGCTGGTTGTTAAGAGGAGCCGGGACGTTGTAATCCGATCCTGTAGCGGTCATAGGGATAATAAGAGGCCCGGCTCCCGGTGCCGTTGCCGGTACGGTTAGATTAGCGGAGAACACCACGGGATCCGATATCAAGGTTCCTCTTACCACATGGAATAAGATAGGCATATTTGTTACGCCGCTGCCTGGAAACGAGATGGTCGCAGTTAAAGTAAATTGAACACGTATAATTCCGCCTGGATTTACGCAATCCAACCCCACTTGTCCAAATAATACAGGAACAAGCGAGATCGGCGTACTGATCGATTGTTGAAAACTGGCATTTTGCGATGTTCTGGCATCTAGTAATCTTGGCATTAAAATCACTTCCTTACTTTCAAGCTACTCTATTATATGAAGCCTAGTGGGACAAGGTGCGCTGCTTGCGGAAGGCGGGTATAAGGCTTTTTATTGTTTGAAGGTGATGGTATCGATAAATCAGAATAACGGGTCTGTGCCCGAATGCAATTTATGCCGTCGCCAATCGACGAGGGCACGCATTTCCTAAACGGTGAAATCAAATCCATTAATAGGGGATGTTGAGAATTGCCTTTAACAGTTCCTGTCGTCGGCATTTTCACAAACGGTGCAGCGTCAAGCGCTACGCGAGCCCAACGTGCCGCAAGACTCGATGATGATATCGCCCGAGCAAACGAAACTTGGGGAAACGACTGCGGCTTGAACTTTGTTGTATTAAGACGGTTTACATTGAATGTAGAAATAGACGCCGATAGTGTGATGGACGTTACAGATCAAAGCATTAGCGATGCAGTAGATGCTGCCAGAAGAAGAACAAACGATGCAACAGCCATCTATGTCGTTTATTTAAGCGGAAAAAATTTTGCCCCCGACGCCGACGGCAATCTTCCCGACGGCAAGGGCATAGCCTTGTTTAGTAATTTCCGGAGCACTACCGATTACGATTTATACGGACAAGTGGCGTTGGCGGACGGAGCTCTCAATTCGAATATATTTCCGCATGAGGCCGGGCATGGCTTATTCCTCCGCTTTACGGATCCCGACGATATAAACAGTTTGACAGATGTTGACCCTTCAAACCCTGGAGGGGATGGACACAGCGACGACCCTCAAAATCTTATGTTTCCTATAGTCCCGAGAAATAATCCGCTCATTAATGCAGATCAATGTTCAGTAGCTAGTCAAAGCAAGTTGATTATAGAAAATGCTGCGCAGAATGGTGGGCGGGCCGGTAGAAATCGAAAACGGAATGGTGGGCGGGCTCGCAGAAAACGGTTGAAAAACAAGCCGCAAATGGTGAAGAGATTCAATAAAATCATTGCCATGATGAGAAATTCCGCAAGATCGGACAAATGTGCTAGACGACAAAAGACTCGCCGCCGTCGCTCAGCGAAGGCGACATGTCCGGTTTGTTATCGCTCGAAAACCAACACTGCCGTTAAAATGAAATCAACAAGACCGAACGCATTCCGCCGCAAAAGCGCGGCTAAGGCTAGGTAAAGAGACGTTAGCGAATATCCTGAACCTATAGAAGGCATCCTCCCATTAGAAGTCGCATAAGTTGCGGCTTTTTTTATTATGTCATCAAGTTCTTGTCAAAGTGCAATGACAAGGACTTGGTGACATTCCCGACGGAGTGCAGTTCGTGATTATGGCGGTACCCTCGGTACCAATTGAAGGATTTGCATTCAAGGGCAGGCCGGCATGCGTGGTGCTCTCGCACTTCGAATCTGCTTTATTATTGTCAATACTTGATCCCCTCTCGAATAGGAATACACATGTACCTATTGTAAGGGGTGAGCGCATGTATTCAGCTGAAATCAGCCGTTCGAATCCATCGTGTATCTTGTTTATTATAGACCAATCCGGATCGATGTCCGATCCGTTCGGGGCGAGCACGAAGTCCGAGAGCGTCTCGGACGCCATTAACCGGTTATTGCAAAATCTCGTTATCAAATGCGCGAAGTCGGAAGGAATACGAGATTACTATCATGTGGGCGTAATTGGCTATGGCGCTGGTGTCGGTCCTGCGTTCGGAGGTGCTTTGGCGGGGAAAGAAGTGGTGCCGATTAGCGAAATTGCCGATAACCCGTCAAAGCTCGATAAGCGTTTGAAAAAAGTGCCTGACGGGGCAGGAGGACTGGTTGATCAACTCGTCAAGTTTCCAGTCTGGTTTGAACCCGTAGCAAACGGAGGCACGCCGATGTGCGAAGCGATCAGAACGGCTCATACCGTTCTGACTCAATGGATCGGTGAGTACACGCATTGTTTTCCACCGGTTGTCATTCATATCACGGACGGGGAGTCGACCGACGGCGATCCGACACTTGAAATGGAACAACTAAGAGCGCTATCGACGGATGACGGAAATGTACTGTTATTCAACCTGCACATTTCCGCTAGTCCGAGCGCGGTGGAGCTCCGCTTTCCGGAAACCGCAGATGCGCTGCCCGATGCGTATTCCAGGATGCTTTACAATGGCTCAAGCACGCTGACGCCTTTTATGATCCGCGTCGCCAATCAGGAATACGACATGAATCTTTCTGATGGATCGAGAGGCTTCGTGCTCAATGCGGATTTAACGCTCGTGATCCAGGCGCTTGATATCGGAACGCGTCCGGCCAACTTGCGGTAGGGCTTCAGTAATGCGAATCGAAAGCGAATGTTTTTGGATGCCGAAGGCAGGAAATCGCAGCGATGAATACGAGGATGCCTCCCATAGCAGCACACATGTTCACAAGGAGACGACCATTTGCAGGTTCGCCATAGCCGATGGGGCTAGCGAGTCCTCCTATGCTGATCTATGGGCGAATTTGCTCGCAAGCGGTTATTGCTTTGGCAGATTCAGCGGTATGCAGATCCATAGATCAGTCTCCCCCTTATCGAAAGCTTGGCAGAAAAAAACGAACGGCAAAAATCTCCCTTGGTATGCACAAGAAAAGCTCAGCAGCGGGGCGTTTTCCACATTAGCGGGGATCACGTTCCGATTCTCGATGGATGCCGAGTCCGCGGTATTCGACGCGATCGCGGTTGGCGACAGCTGTATTTTTCATGTGCGTGGGGATACGATGATCGCCTCGTTTCCTTTAAGCACAGCCGATGATTTTGGGCGTCGACCGGTTCTCATCTCGAGTAACGCGGCCAATAACGACCAGCTTCAAACATTTGTTCACCGATGGAGCGGCACCGCCGAAGCCGGAGACGCATTCTGGTTGATGACCGATGCCCTAGCCTGTTGGCTGTTAACTCGTTACGAGGAAGATCGCAGCGTGATAAGGCTATTACATACGCTAGCCGGCGAGCGTGACTTTAACCATCTCGTGCATGAAGAAAGGCGGCGGCCTCACCGCGATGGCTATTTCTATCTAAGGAACGATGACGTTACGTTCCTTCGTCTAAAACTAGTTAAAGGGAAGTGAGGCGATGTTCTGGCCCACTCCGCAGGATTATAGGGAAGCAATCCAAAATCCGCGCATCTGCTTCAAGGACCCGGATCTGCAGGCCGGCCTCCCTGAATTGGATAAGCTTGGTCTGCCCCGTCCGATATCGGGAAGCTTCGCCAGCGTATATAGACTGAAGTGCGGTGAGCGAGAGTGGGCGGTCAGGTGCTTCACTACCAATGTAAAGGATCAGAAGATCCGTTACGATGCCATCAGCTTGCACTTACGCACTAATCCTCTTCCTTATCTCGTCCCATTCGAATACCTTTCCGAAGGCATCAACATTAACGGCAAGTGGTTTCCGGTCGTGAAAATGCAGTGGGTGGAAGGGGAATCGTTGCTCGATTACATGGGGCAAAATTTGCATCGTGCCGACCTGCTGCAAGAGCTCTCCGATAAATGGATCATAATGACCCGCGAGCTGTGCTCAGCCAATATTGGGCATGGCGACTTGCAGCATGGAAATATATTGATCAGTAACAATGAAATCATTCTGATCGACTACGACGGAATGTATGTCCCCGCTTTAACCGGCATGCCAAGCAACGAGCTCGGACATCGAAACTATCAACACCCTGGAAGGAATGAAGAACATTTCGGCCCCTACATCGATCACTTTTCGGCATGGGCAGTTTGGATATCGATCACAGCTGTAAGTGCCGATCCCTCACTATGGCATTCGCTTGAAGCGGGAGAGCTGGAGGAATGCCTCCTTTTTCGTCGGAATGATTTTGTTAGTCCAGATACATCACGGGCGTTCGAATTGCTGGCGCTTGCCCAAAAAGAAGCGGTACGAACATCAGCAAGCTTACTTCGCGCATTCGCGACAGGGGAAGTGCCGGAGGTACCTAGTCTCTCTTATCCCGAGACGGAGGAGAAGGCGGCGCAGCCTTCAAGCCCCCATATCTCGGCGTTCTCTTTCAATACGGTATTTAGAACTACAAGAACTGCACTAGCCGTCTTGTTTGATCGGCTCTTCAAGCGGAAGGCGAAGGAGGTTGCCGCCATACCGCTGCCGGAAGCTTCGTATTCTGGTGGAGCATCGTGGGTCTTGGACCATATTGCGTTGGAAGCGACGCCGCACAAGCAGCGATCAACGTATTTGTTCTTGGCGGAAAGCATCATTTCCTACCTGATTGTACTCGCAGCAGCGACAACCGCGGCTATAACGTACAGCAGTGCCTCGGTCGCAGCGCTACTCATCTGTTCGATTGCAGGTCTCGGAACGGAGTTGGCCTTTTTAAGGTGGCGTTATGATAAGGCCCCCTCCGTGCAGGAGAAGAGAGCCATTTACGAAAACGTAAAGAGGCTTGAGCTTGTCTTATCCGAATTGAGAAGCGAACTGAATGAATTGAACGAAATGAAGCGAAATTTTTGTCGAATCCAAGAGGGCTTGATAGAGGATTGCGTACAAAGGCTCGAAGAAGCGGCTTATCGGGAAAGGCATGCAACGGAAGCGGCGGAGAAGGAGCTTCATATCCATTTAAGCGGGTTAGCCCGCAAAAGACAGAACATGGACCAAGCGGAAAAAACGGAGCTATCCAGAAAACTGGCCTCGTTTCAAAAAACATGGCTGGAAGAGAAAATAATCAAACATAAGATTAGCCAGGAAAAAATTCCGGAAATCGACGATGAAATGAAACGACGGTTAAGGGCGAACGGTATTCGTACGCCGGCCGATTTTATGGACTTTTCGATCAATCAATCCTACGGGCGTAAACAAATCGATAAGGCCTATTTGATTTTAAAAAACGGAGGTTCGGTTCATGCAGGCATGAGCCGAGCTCAAGCAAGGGCGCTGGTCGATTGGAAAAGAAAAATCGAACGCAGTTATCGAACTAAAATTCCTGCAGTCCTTCCTCGCAGTGATATCTCTGCCATAGCATTAAAGTATAAGGATCGGAAGTCACAATTAACCGATGCGGAACAAACGCATAAAACCTTAGCCGAGGAAAGGTTAAATAAAATCAAGCAGGATCACCATCCTGAGCTGGATTCCTTAACGAAGGAAGTGGAGGCTGCCAGAATTCGGCTTGAGATTGAGCTTCATCACTTTGATAGGCAGATCGAGGAACGAGGTATACGCCATTCCGACACAGCGGAGGAATATCGCGATCTAAACAAACGAATGGCAGCGTACATGGATGTTCATTTTGCAAGTTACGTAAAGCAAGTATTCCTTTTTCGAAGGTAAGGATGGATGTCGGATGACAAGAACATACAAGCTTATGAAGCCGCATGGTTTGCGGCTTTTTTTATTTTATCGATTATATGTTATTGTCAAAAGTCTCAAAGACCATAATGTAAGAATACCTAACACAAAATATCTATTTCCACTGCAGTCGAAGGATTGAAGTTGACTTATGTAATGAAACATGACATAGTTTTTATATCAATGAGGGAGAGAGAGGGCCTTCATCACGAGGGGGTAGGGAGAATGAAAGGACGATTACCAAAACATGTTCTATGAGCAGTTGGCTTTTTTTCGATATCAGATACGAAAGCTTATTCGTTTCAGCGAGAGGCTGCTAGAAGTAAAGGGATTACACCTCCATATCACTAATTGATGTTATCGATCATGGGTTTCCCAGATCGGGATTATACCTCGCCTAGAGAATTGGCTGAACACCTTCAAATTACACCTCATGCTTGAACCGATTATATTGAGAACTCGCTTTTCGGACACCTACCAAATATGCAGGACGGCATTGCAAATGAGCTTGTTGTCATACATAAAATCGATGCCGATTATTTTTGCTTGAACAATGCTTGACTCCACGCATAAGAAACAACCTACTCTTCCACTTCCCGCTTTATCCATCCGGATGTCTAAATCGCAACCCAACGGCAAGATCGTACTTATTGCAACAATCGAATATTAGGCTGATTAAACTAATGCGGCGTAGGAGGGGTGCTGATGGCAGTCGTATCTACAATCCCGGACTCGGTGATTCAATCAGAAATCGAGCTTACCAATGTCAGCATGCGATATCAGGCATCCTCGGATGATCTGGCCCTGCAGCAGGTAAGTCTCCAGATTCAGAAGGGCGAGTTCGTCTCGCTGCTAGGACCGTCAGGCTGCGGCAAAACGACGCTGCTCCGTCTGATGGCAGATCTCATTCAGCCTACGAGCGGGACGATAACGGTCGCGGGCGACACAGCCAGAGAAGCGCGGCTTGCACGTAAGTATGGCATCGTCTTCCAGCATCCCACCTTGTACGATTGGCGAAAGGTACGTCACAATGTCATGCTCCCGCTAGAGCTTGCGGGCATGCCCAAGCCGCTTCGCAAGAGGCGCGCTGATGAGCTGCTCGAACTGGTCGGGCTCTCGAGGTTCGCTGACCATTATCCGTGGCAGCTATCCGGCGGCATGCAGCAGCGTGTCGCCATTGCGAGGGCGTTGTCTATGGAGCCGGAAATTCTGCTCATGGATGAGCCGTTCTCGGCGCTGGATGAATTCGCGCGGGAGCGACTGAACGAGGAGCTGCTGTCGATCTGGAGCAAGGTGGGCAGCACCGTCGTCTTCGTCACGCATAGCATCCCCGAAGCGGTGTTCCTATCCGACCGGGTATTCGTCCTCTCGCCGCATCCGGGCCGTCTGTCGGCAGTCGTTGACATTACGCTTCCAAGACCCCGCACGGCTGAGGTGCGCGGGAGCGAAATGTACTTCCGGCTCATTGCCCAAATCCGCCACAGCTTCGAAGGATGGTGAGCGGATGGAGGACAGCATATGGAAATCAATCCGCATTCGGAAGGCGGTCGATTCACTCCCGATCCTCGTCTGGCTGCTTGCTGTGGTGACGATATGGGAATTGACCTCTTGGCTGCTTGTGTCGGCACATGTTCCATTGGCACAATCGAAGCTGCCTTATCTCCACCGGGTATTGGAGGCTTTCATCGATTATTGGCCTTCGCTATGGCGGGAAGGGCGAACGACCTTCGCTAATGCAGGGATCGGGTTCGCGCTGGGCGGTCTGGCAGGGGCCGCGCTAGCGTTGTTCATGAGTATGTCCCGCTGGATGGAGCAACTGGCTTTCCCATATGCGATTGCCTCTCAGATGATCCCCATATTGGGACTTGCGCCAATTCTATATGGGATCGTCCGCGATGAAGCTGCCGCTCGTATGCTGATCGCAGGCTATATCACCTTCTTCCCAGTCGCGCTCAATATGCTATGCGGGCTCCGCAGCGTCTCTCCGTCAGCATTGTCTTTGATGCATGCTTATGGCGCCGGATCTGTTGCGTGCTATTGGAAGCTCCGTATCCCGGCCGCGCTGCCAGGCTTGTTCACCGGATTAAAAATCGCCGCGCCGCTTGCCGTAACCGGTGCGATTCTGGTGGAGCTGATGGGGGCACAGCACGGAGTAGGCGTCATTATGCTCCGCAATCTCTATTATGGCCCGTCTCATGTGTACTTGTTCTGGTCGACGGTCGCGCTTGGCGCAATGCTTGGCATACTTGCGTACGGCATAATCAGCGCAGCGGAGCGTCTGTTTACGCCGTGGCAGCCTGAATTTCGCGTTAAAGGGGGAGGAGCCTGATGGAGCTGCCATCCGCTGGCGAATCCGAACAATCAGCAATCGTGTACGAGACGCCCCTTGCACGGCTGCCGCTTCAATCCTCCAACAATCGCGGCTGGCTGAATGGATCGGCTTCGGCTGCCCAACGCATAGCCATTCCACTGCTAGCTTTCGTGCTGCTGCTGACACTTTGGCAGTTGGAGGCGCTGCACCGGCTGCTGGGTTTGCACACCTATCAGCTTCCGCTGCCGTCCGTTATCGCCTCTGCGATAAGCGACAATGCTGCGCTGCTGCTCGATTATGCGGCTTATACGCTGACCGAAGCTGTGATTGGCCTGCTGGCTGGTGCAGCAGCTGGATTTGGGGTCGCACTGGCAGCAACCGCATGGCCAAGATGGGGCGCACCGGGGATCGTGCTAGCTGCTGCGTTGAACGCCGTTCCGATTGTGGCGCTTGCGCCCATTATGAACCTGTGGTTCGGCGGCGGCATCGGTTCGCGCTCAGCTGTTGTGGCGATCGGCACGATGGCAGTCATGGCAATCAACGCGCATAAGGGGATGCGCAGCATCGACCCGCTCGCTATCGATTTAATGCACAGCTATGCCGCGAGTAAACGAGAGATATTCCTGTATCTGCGTCTTCCCGCGAGCCTCCCCTATATTGCCACTTCGTTCAAGATCTGCACGACGGCAAGCATGATCGGCGCTATCGTCGGAGAATTTTTCTTCTCCTCGAAGGGGCTTGGTTATCTGCTCTCCAACTCTATCAAAATCGCCCGTATGCCGCTCGGCTGGTCCTGCATCGTCATTGCCGCTGCCGCAGGCGTTTTGTTCTATCTGCTCGTTGAATCACTAGAGCGTCTGGCGTTACGCTGGCATCCATCGCAGCGGGATTAGTCCGAGGTACGGTTTATATAGAATCCCCGCAGGTCCCCTCCAGGGAACTGCGAGGTACATTTGCCGTCGATAAGGAGAGGGTAGGAGATGGAGAAAAGAAGAGGAAACTTGCAGAGGACCATATTGGCTTGGAGCATGATAGCGCTCCTTGGACTGCTTGCAGCCTGTGGAGACAATGACACTAGCAGGGAAGACGGCGAGGGCGGCAAAGCATCAGATCCGGTAACGGTGAAGCTGCAGCTGAAGTGGGTACCGCAGGCCCAATTCGCCGGCTATTACTTAGCGCAGGACAAAGGCTATTACGCAGACGAGGGACTTGAAGTGGAAATTGTGCCTGGCGGACCGGATATCGTGCCGGAGCAGCAAGTAGCGAATGGCGCTGCGGATATCGGAGTTGACTGGGTCGCCAGCTTGCTGGCAAGCCAGGAGGCAGGGCTTCCGATCGTCGAAATTGCACAGGTGTATCAGCAAAGCGGTCTGGTGCTCGTGTCCAAGAAGTCAGCGGGAATCGAGACGCCTGCGGACCTTGCAGGCAAGAAAGTCGGCAACTGGATGGGCGGCAACGAGTTTGAGATACTCGCGCTGTTCGACAAGTATAAACTTGATCCGAACAAGGATCTCTCCTTTGTCAAGCAGGGCTTTACGATGGACCAATTTCTGGGCGGGCAGCTTGATGCGTCATCCGCGATGACCTACAACGAATATCCGGTCGTGCTGGAGCAGGGCATTAAGGCAGAAGAGCTATCGATCATCGACATGAATAAGGAAGGCGTTGCGATGCTGGAGGACAATTTGTTCGCGAACCAAGATTGGCTGGCAGCTAACAAGGAGACGGCGGTGAAATTTGTCCGCGCATCGCTCAAAGGCTGGAAGGATGCGATCGCAGATCCGGATGCGGCTGTCGACAGTGTCATGAAGGTCGCGGAGGAAGGATCAACGACGCGCGATCACCAAGTGACAATGATGAAGGAGGTCGCCAAGCTCGTCGCACCGGAAGGCTTCGACCTTGCCAAGCTTGGCGTCATCGACGAAGCGAAATTTAAGCAGACGGCGGATATCGCTCTTCAGTTCGGCGTTATCAAGCAGCCGGCCGATCTTGCCACGGCCTATACAACAGAGATAGTTGAGATGGCGGGCAAGTAGGCGCTTTATCCGACATAAGTTAAAGTAGACAACTATCATAACCGCTGGTAAGCGCGATTCGGGAGCGGCGTCCTCTGTTAAACGTCAGAGGCGCTGCCCGGATCTCGCAAGAATGGGGATGCGAAAGGAGAGGCTGCGATGGCGCTGACCGAACAACCGTTGAAGCTTCGCAATATGATCGGAGGCGTATGGGTGGAATCCCGCGCCTCGGTGTACGAGGATGTGTACAATCCGGCGACAGGAGAGATCATCGCACAAGTGCCATTGTCGACGGCGGACGAACTAGATGAGGCGGTGGCGGCGGCGGCGCGGGCGTTCGGAGAGTGGCGCAAGGTCGCCGCGCCGAAGCGGGCGCGCTATCTGTTCCGGTATCAACAGCTTCTCTCTGAGCATATCGAAGAGCTCGCCGCACTCATTACGAGAGAGAACGGCAAAAGCTTGGAGGAAGCGCTCGGCGAGGTCCAACGGGGGATTGAATGCGTCGAATTTGCCGCAGGTGCGCCGACACTCTTGATGGGAAGCCAGCTGCCGGACATCGCCTCGGGCATTGAATCCGGCATGTACCGCTATCCGCTCGGCGTAATAGCAGGTATTACGCCTTTTAATTTCCCCATGATGGTGCCGTGCTGGATGTTCCCGCTCGCAATTGCCTGCGGCAACACGTTCGTGCTTAAACCATCTGAGCGTACCCCGCTGCTGGCAGGCCGATTGGCGGAGCTGTTCGTTGAATCCGGCTTCCCGCCGGGAGTGCTCACTGTCGTGAATGGGGCGCATGCCGTCGTGAACGCCATGCTGGAACATCCCGATGTGCAGGCGATCTCCTTCGTTGGTTCTCAGCCCGTCGCGGAATATGTGTACAAGACCGGCACCACGAACGGCAAACGAGTGCAAGCGCTCGCAGGGGCCAAAAATCATTCCATCGTGCTCGCCGATGCCGATCTGGACAATGCGGTACGCAATATTACGACTGCCGCCTTCGGCTCTGCCGGGGAGCGTTGCATGGCCTGCTCGGTTGTTGCGGCGGTCGATGAAATTGCGGATACGCTTGTTGCGAAGTTGGTGGAAGCGGCAGACGCTATTACGATCGGGAACGGGATGGAGGAGGGCGTATTCCTTGGACCAGTCATACGGGCGTCCAACAAGGCGCGCACGCTCCACTATATCGAACTTGGTATGGCGGAGCAGGCCGAGCTCGTCCGAGACGGCCGGCTTGATGCGGCAACGGCAGGGGATGCAGGCTACTTCGTCGGCCCGACGATCTTCGACCGGGTGAAGCCGGGGATGACGATCTGGAATGACGAAATTTTCGCCCCTGTGCTTGCTGTTGTACGGGTGAAAAGTTTAGAAGAAGCCATCGCCATTGCCAATCAGTCGGTTTTCGCCAACGGTGCCTGTCTCTATACGGACAGCGCGCGAGCGATTCGCACCTTCCGGGAAGAGATCGACGCAGGGATGCTCGGCGTCAATCTCGGCGTCCCTGCTCCGATGGCGTTCTTCCCGTTCTCCGGATACAAACAATCCTTCTATGGCGATCTGCATGCCAACGGCCGCGACGGCGTCGAATTTTATACGCGCAAGAAAATGATCACTGCCCGTTATTCCTAACCGCAGAGGAGCTGAGCTGTTATGCCCGGCGTAGATGATACCGATACGAAGGCGCTGGCCGATAAAGACCGCCAGTATTTGTGGCACAGCATGTCTCCCTACAGCGAGAATGACCGGCCAATGATTGTAACAGAAGCACAAGGCGCTTGGATTACGGACAGCGAGGGCAACCGGTACCTCGATGGGATGTCCGGCCTGTGGTGCGTCAATGTCGGCTACGGTCGGCGGGAGCTGGCGGAGGCGGCATATCAGCAGCTCGCTACGCTGCCCTATTATCCGCTGACCCAGAGCCATCGGCCGGCAATTGAACTAGCGGAGAAGCTCAGCGAGTGGCTCGAAGGCGAATACGTGGTGTTCTTCTCCAACAGCGGCTCGGAAGCGAATGAGGTCGCCTTCAAAATCGCCCGTCAATACCAGGAGCAAATTGGCGAGCACAACCGCTATAAATTCATCTCGCGCTACCGTGCTTATCACGGCAGCTCGCTAGGCGCGCTGGCGGCGACCGGTCAGGCGCAGCGCAAATACAAGTATGAACCGCTAGCCAGCGGCTTCCTGCATGTCTCTCCTCCGGACAGCTACCGCCGCCCGGAGGGCGTCAGCATAGAAGCATTCAACCGGCAATGTGCTGACGAGATTGAGCGGACGATCGTATGGGAAGGGAAGGAATCGATCGCTGGTGTCATTATGGAACCGGCCATAACGGGCGGCGGCGTCATCGTTCCGGACGATGCTTACCTGCCGCGCGTCGAGGCCACTTGCCGCAAACACGGCGTGCTGCTCATCATCGACGAGGTCATCTGCGGCTTCGGACGTTCCGGGTATAAATTCGGGCATCAGAATTATGGCGTGAAGCCGGATATTATTACAATGGCTAAAGGGCTGACGAGCGGCTATCTGCCGCTGGCAGCAACGGCTGTGCGCAAGGAGATTTATGAAGCGTTCAAGGACCCTCAGATGTACAGCCACCTGCGCCATGTGAACACCTTCGGCGGTAATCCAGCGGGATGCGCGCTGGCTTTGGCTAACCTGAAGCTGATGGAGCGAGAACGTCTGGTGGAGCGAAGCTTCGAGCTCGGCGCGCGGCTTCGAAACGCGTTGGAGCCTCTGCGAAGCCATCCGCTAGTCGGTGACATCCGAAGCTTCGGCTTCCTGCTAGGCATAGAACTGGTTGCTGATCAAGCGACGAAGGAGCCGGCAGGTGCCGATGTCGTGAAGCGAATCATCGGCGCCTGCAAGCGTTCGGGTCTCATCATTGGCAAGAATGGCGACACGGTAGCTGGCTTCAACAATGTGCTCACGATCAGCCCTCCGCTGTCGTGTACCGATAACGATCTAGCCTTCATCGTGGAGACGATCATGCAGGTGATGGCGCAGGAAGCCGAATAGATGAAGTTTTAGGTTGTCACTCTGGAATAGGCTTGAACATTCAGGTTGGGAGGGATAAGCGTGGAAGCATTTACGATTCATTCAGAGCGAATGGAAGCACGGATTATGGCACTTGCCGAAATTGGCAAAATCAGTGAAACCGGCGTGTGCAGGCTGGCGCTTTCCCCAGAGGATCTACAAGCGGTTCTGCTCGTGAAAAGCTGGATGGAGGAAGCAGGCCTTGCGACCCGCATCGATGCGTTCGGTAATTTGATCGGCCGCTTCGAGGGTGCTGATCCGGCTGCGCCGGCAGTCATGATGGGCTCGCATATCGACACGCAGCCCTATGCCGGCCGCTTCGACGGCATCATTGGCGTTATCGGAGCGCTTGAGGCATTTCAGACGATGCGCGAGCAGGGAATAACGCCTGCTGTTCCCATTGAGGTAGCAGCCTTTTGCGATGAAGAGGGCTGTCGATTTAATAAGGGACTGTTCGGCGTTCGCGGAATACTGAATCAGCTGGAGGAAGGGGAATTAGCTCGCACGGACAAGGAAGGAATCACTCGGTTGGAGGCACTGATCGCCTTCGGCGGCGACCCCGCCCGATTCGCGGAGTCGGTCTACCCTCCGGGCAAGGTAGGCGCATTCTTGGAGCTGCATATCGAGCAGGGCCCGGTCCTGGAAGCGCTCGGCGCGCCAGTAGGACTTGTGACGGGAATCGCAGGCCCGATCTGGTGGACGGTCGATCTCTACGGCTTCGCCGGTCATGCCGGATCGGTGCCGATGCAGATGCGCCGGGATGCGCTTGCCGGGGCGGCACGGATTATTACGGGTCTCCAACAATTGGCTAGCCGTGACCCGCATGCGCCAACGGTCGGAACGGTCGGTTCCTTGCAGGTTTTTCCGGACTCACGGAATATTATCCCCGAGCATGTACGCTTCACCATCGACCTGCGCGATATCGATCTCGCCCGGCGTGACAGACTGGAGCGAGAGCTGCGGCTGCTTATCGATGAAGCTGCGGAAGATAATGGGCTCACGTACGAAATTCGTGTAGATACGAACAGCGAGCCGCGATACTGCGCTGAGCGTATCAAGAGCGCCATTCGCGAATCGGCCGCCGAACTTGCGCTGACTCTGCCGGAGCTGATGAGCGGTCCGTTCCACGATTCGCTGGCGATGTCCACCTACTGCGATTACGGGATGATATTCGTCCGATGTCGTGAAGGAATCAGCCACAATCCGAAGGAGTTCTCCTCGCAGGCAGATATTGCGCTTGGGTGCGAACTGCTATATAAGACAGCTCTGCGGCTGTGCACGGCAAGCTCTCCAGCTTCGATTAACGACTCGGTCTGACCAGCGCAGGCTGCATATCCATATGGGAGGGATCCATGGATGGAACGACGCACTCCGAATGGTAGGCTAGACCCTGAGATGATCGCTCGTAATTTTGCAGAGGTTGAATGTGGACTGACGAACAAAGCCGCGATCGAGGAATCGAACCGCTGTCTGTATTGCTACGATGCGCCTTGCATCAACGCTTGTCCAACTGGCATTAACATCCCTTCCTTCATTAAGCGGATAGCGACCGATAACCTCAAAGGGGCTGCAACCACGATTATGGACGCCAATCCGGTCGGCGCCACCTGCGCGCGCGTCTGTCCAACAGAGGTGCTGTGCGAAGGCGCCTGCGTATTGAATCATGCTTCCAAACCGATCATGATCGGCAAGCTGCAGCGGTATGCGACGGATTGGGCGATTGCAGACGGCCGCCCGCTGTTTCAACCTGGCGCAGCGAACGGCCGCCGCGTCGCGGTCATCGGCGGCGGCCCAGCCGGGTTGTCCGCGGCTAGAGAGCTGGCGCGAGACGGCTTCGCCGTAACGGTCTATGAGGCGAAACCGCTGGCGGGAGGACTGGATACGCACGGCATCGTCTCGTTCAGACTGCCGCAGTCGATCTCTTTATGGGAGGTCGAGCAGGTCGAAAGACTTGGCGTTGATATCCGAACCAACGTGAAGGTCGGAGATGACCTCCCGGTGGAGCAACTGCTGCAGCAATACGATGCCGTCGTACTCTCTGCTGGGATGGGCACAGTGCCTCCTCTAAGCATTGAGGGCGAGCAGCTGAAAGGGGTATATGACGCAATCCGTCTTGTCGAGTCCACCAAATCGGACACGCATTCCTATCCGGAGCTGGCAGGAGCGCGCGTTGCCGTCATCGGCGCGGGCAACACAGCCATTGATGCGGCCACCTGTTCGGTCCGGCTCGGCGCGGAGCACGTCCGGATCGTGTACAGGCGGACGAAGGCAGAGATGACGGCCTATGCGTTCGAATTCGAATTCGCCAAGCAAGAGGGCATTGAATTCAACTGGCTGACCAATCCAGTGCGAATCATTGGCGATGAGCAAGGCCGGGTCACGCATTTGGAATGTGTGCGGATGCAGCTGTCCGAAGCAGGTACAGATGGCCGCAGGATGCCGATTCCAATCGAAGGATCAGAGTTCCTTATTCCTGTCGATGCGGTCGTGACAGCGATCGGCCAGAAGCGGCGCGTTGAACTGATTGAGAAGCTCGGCTTGACGCATGATCGAGGGGTAGTGATGATTGACCGCGCAACCTTTCGAACGAGCAATCCGAAGGTTTACGCCTGTGGAGATATTGTGTTCGGAGCCGGTCAAGGCGAAGCGATGGTCGTCTCTGCAGCTGAGCAGGGCAAGCGTACGGCGCAGGCCATCTCTCTCTTCTTCTTGCTGGATTCAGAAGCGGAAGCGGCAGCTGATGTGGTCGAAGTGCAGGAGGATGCGGCGATTTAGGCAGACTTTACCTAGATCAAGCTTCTTTTTGAATAAGAAAGCAAAGGGGTTGGAAGCATGGCTGACTTACGCGTTAGCTTAGCAGACATCGAAGCGCCGAATCCGTTCTGGTTGGCTTCTGCCCCGCCGACCAACACGGGCTATCAGGTGCAGCGCGCTTTCGAGGCAGGGTGGGGCGGCGCCGTATGGAAGACACTCGGAGAGCCGATCATCAATACCTCCTCGCGATTCGCGGCGGTACACTTCGGCGGACAGCGCGTCGCTGGCTTTAACAATATCGAATTAATTACCGATCGGCCTCTGGAGGTCAACCTGAGAGAAATTTATGAAACGAAGAAGAAGTTTCCGAACCATGCGCTTGTCGTATCCTTGATGGTGGAGCCCAAGCGGGAGAAGTGGCATGAGATCGTCAAGCGGGTGGAGGATGTCGGAGTCGACGGGTTGGAGCTCAATTTCGGTTGTCCGCATGGAATGGCGGAACGGGGAATGGGCTCAGCTTCGGGCCAGCAGCCCGATCTGGTGGAGATGCAGACGATGTGGGCGAAGGAAGCGGCACGTACGCCGGTCATCGTTAAGCTGACGCCGAATATTACAGACATCACGGTGACCGCCCGTCATGCCGTATTGGGCGGCGCAGATGCGATCAGCATGATTAACACGATCAACTCGCTGGCCGGGGTCGATCTGGACTCATGGCAGACCATTCCCCATGTTGCGGGCAAAGGCGCGCATGGCGGTTACTGCGGACCCGCGGTGAAACCAATTGCGCTCAATATGGTCGCGGAATGCGCCCGTCATTCGGATATCGGCGTTCCCATCTCCGGTATTGGCGGCATTGCGACCTGGCAGGATGCCGCAGAGTTCATGTTGATGGGAGCCAGCGCGGTACAAATATGCACGGCAGCGATGCACCACGGCTTCCGAATTGTGGAGGAAATGATCGATGGACTGAATCATTACTTGGACAATAAGGGAATTGCCTCTGTTAAGGAACTGGTCGGCAAGGCGGTTCCGCGCTACTCCGATTGGGGCGACCTGGATCTAAATTACCGCGTTGTGGCTCGCATTAATACGGAGACGTGCATCAACTGCAACAAGTGCTATATCGCCTGCGAGGATACGTCGCATCAGTGCATTGATCGACTGACGAGCGAGAGCGGTCCTTATCTGCAGGTGCGCGAGGAGGATTGCGTCGGCTGTAACTTGTGTTCGATCGTTTGCCCGGTTGATGGCGCAATTGAGATGGTGGAGGCGGAACCGGCCGGAGCGCCTATGAGCTGGAATGATCGAGTGCGTACGATGGCGAATCTGAATGCCGGCAAGGCGGGAATGGAGGCGAGGTAAGCGATGAGGAAGCTGATAAAGAACGGTACGGTCGTCACTGCAACGGACAGCTACAAAGGCGATATTCTGATCGAGAATGGCATCATTGCCAGCATCGGTGCCGATCTTTCGGATGATGCCGCCGAGGTGATCGATGCTGACGGCTGCTATTTGTTCCCTGGCGGCGTTGATCCGCACACGCATTTGGATATGCCGTTCGGCGGCACCGTGACGCGGGATGACTTCGAGAGCGGCACGATCGCTGCGGCGTTCGGCGGCACGACGACGATCATCGATTTTTGTCTTACAACCAAGGGAGTGCCGCTGAACGAGTCCGTGGCAGCGTGGCACGCCAAGGCTTCCGGCAAAGCCGTGATCGATTATGGCTTTCATCTTATGGTCGGCGAAGTGAACGACAATGTGCTGCTGGAGCTGCCGCAAATCATAGAAGAAGAAGGCATCACCTCGCTCAAGGTGTTCATGGCTTACAAGAATGTGCTTCAGGCGGATGACGGCACCCTGCTTCGCACGCTTCAGCTTGCTCGCCAGCAAGGTGCGCTGGTCATGGTCCACGCTGAGAACGGCGATGTGATTGCGTATCTGATCGACAAAGCGCTGGAGGAAGGGAACACCGATCCGATCTATCACGCGCTCACGCGACCGTCCGTACTGGAAGGCGAGGCGACGGGACGAGCGGTTAGCTTGACAGAACTGGCGGATTCGCAGCTCTATGTCGTCCATGTCACTTGCGCTGAGGCGGTAGAGAAGATTGCGGAAGCCAGGCGCAGAGGCTTACGGGTGTACGGTGAGACATGCCCGCAATATTTGACGCTGGATGTGTCTTATCTAGAGAGGCCGAACTTCGAAGGAGCGAAGTATGTCTGGTCTCCTCCATTGCGGGAGAAGCATCATCAGGCTGTCCTGTGGGATGCGCTGTGGAACGGCTCGTTGCAAGCCGTAGGGTCGGATCAGTGTTCATTCGACTTCAAAGGGCAGAAGGAACTGGGGCTTGGCGACTTCTCCAAAATCCCCAACGGCGGACCGACCATTGAAGACCGATTCAGTCTGCTCTTCTCGGAGGGCGTAGCGAAGGGACGTTTAACCGTGAATCAATTCGTCGATATCATATCGACCGCCAGTGCGAAGCTCTTCGGGCTGTTCCCGAAGAAAGGGACGATCGCCGTCGGCAGCGACGCAGACCTTGTCATCTTCGATCCGAACGCGCAGCGGACATTATCCGCGGAGACGCATCATATGCGGGTAGACTATAACGCATTCGAGGGAATGGAGGTAATCGGAGAGCCAGTGACGGTGCTCGTGCGCGGCGAATTCGTCGTCCGTGACAAACAATTCGTCGGCATACCGGGCAGCGGGCAGTACTTGCGGCGCAGCCGATTCGGCCAAACCGTGAACGTTCCTCCGAAAGCGGCGGAGACGACCGAGCGTGTTGGGCCATGAGCGCGTACGCGGCGTTCCTCGAAGAGAAGCGTGCGATTGACTTATTGCTGAACGATGGTTATCGGATCGTGGGCATCAGCGAGGATTTGGACGGCTCGGCCGTAACCTTCACACGCGGCGATACGGTCGATGCGGTGGAGCAATCCCGGTTGCAATTGTTGACAGCGGATGCGCGCAAGTATGTGGTGACACTGCTGATAGCTCGGATGAAGGGATGACAAGAAGGCCGCCATGAATTAAAACTGGCGGCCTTCTTCATTTCGTTCGTATCCAAGTGAGAGGAATTACGTTGTTTAGTCGTTAGAGGTTCCTTGCCTAGCTGAAGCGTGTCACAACTACTTGTTAATAGCGATAGAGATATTGAAGCGATTCTCGACCGGGTCGTGGAAGGAAGGTAAATGGGAAGTGGAAGATCTGCGGCCGATTAACAAGAAAGAAAGCTGTAGGCACGCATTGCTAGAGGAGATTCCCATGGCTTGAAATGGTTTTTGCTGTTGAAATCTAACTTTCTTATGCGTTATGGTGCGTAAACGAAGAAAAAACGAGTGATGAAAGCTGCACCCACGGCGAAATGGTTAACGACTTCTTTCACACTCGTTGCCAGGTTCGTTTAATATGACCTTACAAATATTAGGACATCATACAGATTACATATCATTTGAAGGGTTGTCCCCTTTTCTCTGTTTGAATAGTATAAATATGTAAAAAACTCTTGTATGCGCAAGATGCAACACCTACTTCTGCATATTGCAGCAATGAGTTTTGTAATTCAGGATTTAATAAATTTTTGTGGTATTTCATTGATGCAGTTCAAGTTTGCCGAAAAGATTGTGTCTGATCGGCGTCTTAATCAAAGCTAAGAACAAAGAACAAAGACCAGACTTAATGTTCTGGTCTTTGTTCTATCCTTTTGGAGGTGAACAATGGAGGGTTTATCCTTCTTTCTGCAATTGTTTTCCCAAGCAGAATGGTATTTACAGGCCAAAATTTAATAGGAGGAATCTTGATGAAAAGAGTGCTAAAAACATCCTTGATTGTCACGATGGTCCTGCTGCTGTTATCGGCATGTCAGAACGATTCCAACCTAATGGTTGAAGAGGAGGGTCTGTCGGGCAAATTGCGAATAGCAATTGTCAGTCCCACAAAAGTTGGAAACGGGCGCGTACATCAGCTTGACGAAGCTTCTAAGGGACCGCTTTATGACAAGTTAAGAGATTTTCAAACTCAAAATCCTAATTTAGACATTGAGTTAATCGATATTAGTTTCATAACAGATGAGCCTTCCACGATTCCTACAGATCCGTTGCCTGACATTATCGAGGTGGTTCCGTATCAGACTCGATGGGTCGCCGGCCCAAATGAGTTGGAAAACCTTGATCCTGTCGTGCAGTTGTCCGGGTGGAATGGGGCATATGCACAACTAATCGACCGTACTAGGGTGAACGGAAAGGCCATTATGATTCCTGTCAAGAGCGAGCCGATGGTTGTATATTATGATGAACAAATATTTGGACAACTCAATATACCTGCACCGCATGAAAGCTGGACGTGGGACGATTTCGTTTCAGCATCGCAACAATTGAATTCGAATGGCTTCATTACCGATATTCCCGATAAGTTTGATGCGGTCGAGCCTATCATTCAGGGATTGGGTGGCGCTTATACTTCTGAGGACGGCTTGCATTTTATCGAGCATTTAGACAGCGATTCGACGGTAGCCGCTTTCGAGCGATATGTTTCGGATATGCGCGTTCAGCGATCTAATGCGGCAAATAAGGGCGGTCAAAAGGCGCTAGGAATCGGAAGGCCATCAGACTTGTACGCCTTGCTGAATGATAATATCAATCTTCGAATCGCCCGTATGCCACTGTTCGCTGATGGCAAGAGGCATAATACAATGCTGACGACAGGGCTGGCGGTATCTGCCGAATCGAAGAATAAGACAGCGGCAGTGGAATTGCTAAAGGCGCTGGCCGGCGACAACGAAGGGGAAGCGTTGCGCTTCGCGAATTACAATGCGCTGGTGGGTATGAGGTTTAATTATATGGATAAGCCGCTGTTACAACAAGAAGAATTGCTTCGTGTCATGGAGATGGAGACGGCCAATTCCGTGCCTGCAACGTTTCAGTTAAATCCTATGTTTTTTAATCATTACGGTATTCTTAATGAGCGTTCTAAAGAGTTCGCAGACGTATTCCCAATGTTGTTCGAGCCAAATTCCATAAAGCCTGCGCTTGAGATGCTTGCAAGCCATGTAGAGACGCTATTTCAGACACAAAGGGGCAATTGGTAGCTAAATTCAGCATAAGGATGACAAACCGAAAACATTAAAGGGAGCGCAATCTTGACGATAAGAATAAGTAGAACAATCGTCATTATGACAGTAGCCTTGTTGCTTCTGCTTCTCTCGGCATGACAAACTGCTGTAGCCGGTGGCTATAATCCAGTCATCAGAGATGGCTACCGGCAGCATTATAGAATCTATTAATCTCTCAAACTTTCAACAAAATGTCCGTTTAGGAGAATGTTTTTTAACCACATGGTGGAATTGATTACCCATTTAGCTTTCTATGCAGGATGGCCAAAGGCATGGTCGGCCTTTAACTTAGCAAAAGCAATATTTGGTGAATAAAATGAACGGCAGCCGAGATACGGCTGCCGTGTCAGCGGCACCAGCGACAAAAAAGGAACCAGTGTCGGGTGACAAGAACATAGTAACATTAAAAGTCGCATAAACTGCGGCTTTTTTGTTTTATGTTATCAAGTTCTTGTCATAACCAAATGACAAGAACTTGATAACATTCCCGAGGAATAACAAGAACTATTTTACATTACCGATCAGTTCGAATTGCAAGCTGCAGCGCCTTATATTGAAATAAGTGATTGGTTTTTTTATGTGCAATTTACCTGAATTTTCTTTCCACGAAGTTCGGCGCAGGTACTCGTTCTGCACTCTGAACATTGAAAAGAGATGGGTTTATCAACGATTTGTATTTCCCCCGACCAGTCGTCGCATTGTCCTTATTGTGCTATGTTTCTGACTATAAAATCAAGGTCGCTTTTGTACAAATCAGTATAATGAAAAGCAGGGAATGAAAGCGCTTCCCAATTAAGGTGGTGATGCTGAAGCAAATCCATGAATTTACACGCAATTATGCTACAACCGGCAATGGCAGCTCGTCCTCTCTGTCAGAGTAGTTTTTTTTGCGCCCCAAGGCTGCCGAAACGAAGTTACCGATCTGCCCCTCATTATCCATCGGGATGTGCGGAAGTTGTATGAAGAAAGGAGGTTTAACAGGCGCTGCCAGCAATATTCGGATTAGACAATGGTAGAACAGTTCATCTACATAATAACAATCTACCAATCGTACAATTAATAAAATTAAGGGAGGATCATAACAATGAAAAAAACCAAAAAGCTACTGGTTATGGCGTGTACAGCAGCATTAACAACTTTCTTCGTTACACCTGCTTTAACGGTTAAAGCAGAAACAGTGGATAACGAAAGCCCTAAGCCAATTCCACAAACTGCATCCACACAGTATGCAGCAGCCATGTATCCAGGAACGAATCTTGGTAATACCTTTGATGCTGTTAATAATTGGGCCTGGGAATATTCAGATGAAACAATTTGGGGAAACCCACGTGTGACTAAAGCCCAAATAGATGCAATAGCAGCTCAAGGCTTCAAGAGTTTACGTATACCTTTAACAGTTAACACCCGTTTAGGAGCAGCTCCAGCTTATACAATTGAACCAGACTTTTTAGGGCGTTATGTCCAGGCTGTTCAATGGGCAGTTGAGGATGGCCTTTATGTAATCGTAAATACACATCATGACAGTGATTGGTTGCGTTATTATGAAGCAGATGATGATAATGGAGAAACAAAGGCGAAATTTGAGGCTGTTTGGACTCAGTTAGCTAATACCTTTAAGGATTTTGATTCTAAGGTAAGCTTTGAGTCAACGAACGAGGTTATGCCGAGGAACCATAGTGGCGAAATATATGACCAATATGGTACTGATGCTGATAAAGCTGAAAAAGCGCCAATTGTGAATCAGAGGATGGCAGACCTTAATAAGCATTTCCATGATATTGTCAGATCCACAGGTGGAAATAACGCAACTCGTATGTTGATTATGCCTCCTGTATGGCATAACTCCAGTTCACAATGGACCGAGCCTTTGGCTAAAACAATACTGGATTTAAACGATCCTAATATAATGGGAGCTTTTCATGGTTATTCTGCCTGGTTTTACGATCAAGGTATAGCTGGATATGATAGCTTCAACGAATTAACGAAGGCAAATGTTAGGGAATATGTTGATAGTGCTTATAATGCGCTTGTAAGTAAAGGAATAGGGGTTGTACAGGATGAGACTTGGGCTGGCAATGAATATAGTGAACCAGGCGACAGGCTGCAGTATTTCGAATATATAAATTATTATGCTAATAAAGTATCTGGAATAACCCCGATGTATTGGGATGCTGGTCAAGCACTAGATAGAATTAACTTAACTTGGAAAGAACCAAAATTAATGGCAGCGTTAAAAGGTGCTTGGGCTGGACGAAATTCTTATACAGCATCAGACAGAGTTTTCATTAAAGATCAAGATAAGAATAGCGATGCTAATATACCAGTGATCTTAAATGGCAATACCTTAAATTCAATTTATAAGGGAACGACTAAGTTAGTAGAAGGACAAGATTATACTTATGCCAATAGTACTGTAACTTTAAAAGGTTCTTATGTAAGCAACCTAATGATTGATGGTTATGGGACTAAAGCTACTTTGACTTTTAAATTTTCAGCAGGTGCTGATTGGGATACTGATTTAATTAGATATTCAACTCCAGTTGTAGGTTCAGTAACAGGAAGTACATCAAATTTTGTTATTCCTGTACAATTTAATGGTTCAAAGCTTAGATCTTTAGAAGCTGTGAAAGTAGATGGTTCATATCCGCATGTTGGAGAATTGAGTTGGTCAAATTATAAACCTTTCGAGGCATACAAAGTTGACTATACAGCTAATACAATAACAATGACAGACAAATTCTTTAACCAGGAATATGACAAAACATTACCTCAATTTGTGATAAAGTTACATTTCCAGTCTGGGGAAGTACAGGATCTCTTAATTAATCAAGCTGATGGTCAATTGACATACACTGCTCCTGTAGTAACTACAGCAGCAATAGATCCGACAACACCAAACGGCAATGACGGCTGGTATACATCGGGTGTGACAGTCAGCTTAACTACAAATGATAATTCATCAAAAACAGAGTATAGTCTGGATGGCAGGACTACATGGCAAACTTACACGGCACCATTCACATTGAATAATGACGGCCAGTATTCGGTTAGCTATCGTTCGACGGACAACTCGGGAAATGTAGAAACAACGAAATCCATTAGCTTCAAATTGGATTTGACTGGTCCGACGATTACGACTGCTGGTGTAGTGAATGGCACATACAACGATTCTACGGATATTTCACCTGTTATTACTCTGGATGATAAGTTCTCCGGGGTTGACACCAGCAAGACCACGGTCACAGTGGATGGGAAGGATGTGCAGCAAGGAGCAACTATCCAGCTCTATAAGCTGCCGCTCGGTTCACATACCCTTATCGTAACAGCAAGTGATCTGGCAGGAAATATTAGCACCAAAGAAATCGTATTCCAAACTAATACCAGTATTCAATCCCTGAAGGACATGGTAACAAGCTTTAAGAATGCCGGATGGATTGATAATGCAGGTATCGCTGACAGCTTGCAAAGCAAGTTGAATTCGAATGCTCTGACTGCCTTGGTGAATGAAGTGAATGCTCAAAGAGGTAAGCATATTTCGGCGGAAGCTGCTGATTTCCTGATCCGGGATGCTCAATACTTGATGTCCCAAGCTACAGGTCAATAGGATACTAAGCATAAGACAATAAGGTCTGGTACAAATTATTCAGATAAAAAAGACTTCATACAGTATACATTGTATGAGGTCTTTTCATTACGTTGGTTTAAGCTAACAAAAAGCAATTGACAAGAACTTATATCGTTTGCCGAATAGTGACAAGCACTTATATTGTTAGCCCCGATGATGATGTAGCAACACAGAACCCTGTCTGCGGTCGGCACCGTCGTTGGCGGGGGATTCCAATACGTTCAGTACCGATGATGTTTCGGAAAAGAAAATCTAGAACAAAGAAACTGTCGATTATTCATGCTCAGAAACAAGAGGGTGCAATATTAGATGAACAAGCTGTTATTCAAAGAGCATTTAATAGAAACGCGATTCCCCATAGAGGGAGTTTAAATGCGAAAAAAGCAGTTTACATACCATATGTAGGAAATAGGTTAAACTTCATGGTAGAGACTACCTGAATGGATTTGAATTTAACTTTTGTCCATTCGGTCACTTCATTGGAAAGGATTGTGAATTGTGAGTGAAATGCTTTATGAAGTTCCATTAAGGTGTAGTGGTGTTGCAGTAGTCTTGCTAAAGAGAACACAATATGATTACAAAGTGTTATTACTAAAGCGGACCTCTTCTGTATTAAGGGATACTTGGTGCTATATTGGTGGAGGCATTGAAGAAGGGGAAAAAGCGTGGGAAGCTGCTTTAAGAGAAGTTCGTGAAGAAACAGGCATTACAAAAGTTTCTCTTTTCACTTCAAATAAGTTCGATCAATTTTATTCAGCAAAAGAAAATTATATTTATGTTGCACCTGTCTTTGTGGGATATGTCGATGACGATCAAGATGTAATTTTAAACTATGAACATAGTGAATATGAATGGGTCACAATTAATGAAGCAATTGAAAGGGTCAGTTTACCAGGAAATGATGAAGCCCTTGCGTTTATCGAGAAGCATTTTGTAAGAAAGAGTCCTACAGAGTGGTTACGTGTAGGCGTTTAATTAGAGAGGACCTGATGATAATGGAGAATGAAATGTTAAAGATATTCGATGATAACCGAAATCAAATTGGCATTGCTACTCGTGAGGAAGTCCATAAGTTAGGGCATTGGCATGAAGCGTTCCATTGCTGGTTTATTAGTAAAGAAGATAAAGGATATATTTATCTCCAACTTCGAAGTGCCATGAAAAAAGATTACCCCAGCCTATTCGATATTACCGCAGCTGGACATTTATTGGCTCACGAAACTGTGTTGGACGGAGTAAGGGAGATTAAAGAAGAGATTGGAATTGATGTTTCAATCCAAGAATTAATACCACTAGGAATTATCGAGTATTGCGTAAATAGAACAGGCTTTATTGATAAGGAACTTACCAATGTTTATTTATTCATAGGTGAAAATATTCTCAAGGAAGCATTACTTCAAAGGGAAGAAGTAGCAGGTATTGTGAGGACTGAATTTGAATCCTTCTATAAATTCTGGATGGGTGAATTAGATCAAATTAGAGTTGAAGGATATGAAATGATTGAAGAAAGTAAAATAAGTATTGATAAAATAATAAACAAAGATAACTTTGTTCCACACGAAATATCATATTATGAAAACGTTGTAAAATTGATCGCTGAGAAAATAAGATGATTCGGAACATCCGCGTCACATCCCACTGAAGGAATGGAGCTTGTTATGAGAAGAGTTGGAATTATTACTCTTTATTACAAAAACTATAATTACGGTGGCCAACTTGGAGCTTATGCACTGCAAAAAGCTATAGCTAAGTTAGGATTTCATTGTGAGCAAATTACATTCAAGTGGCAAAACGAATACACCTTACAAACATATGAAAGTACTAAATGTGCTGAACAATTTAGGACTTTTTCCGAAAGCATTCCTCACAGCGATCGCTTATATACAGTATCTGATATTACAGAATGTGTTGATGATTACGATATTTTTGTTTGTGGCAGCGACCAAATATGGGGTTTACCATGGGTTATTTCCGATGACATTTTACCCCGTATGGCACTTTCTTTTGTTCCAGCATCAAAAACGAAAATTGCATACGCAGCTAGCATGGGAGGATCAGAGATAGAGTACGATCGAAAAAATATTCTTGCTCCATATGTTAATTCCTTAAACTTTGTTTCTGTTCGCGAAGAATGTGCAATCCCTTTTGTATCAGCAATGTACAATGGAGATGTTACTCATGTATTGGATCCTGTAATGCTTCTTGATATAACAGAATGGGATGCTATAGCTGCTACTCCGACAGAAAAAGACTATATACTCACTTATGATTTACGAGATATTACAGTGATTCAGGAGTACGCTGAAGCACTTTCACAAAAGTATGGATACGAGATTATATCTCTTGCAACTGATGGAGCAGCTGCAGTTGGTCCGAAGGAATTTGTAGGGTACATAAAACACGCGAAGTATTTTATTACTAGTGCTTTTCATGGGGCTGTTTTTGCCATTTTATATAAGGTACCATTGTTAGTATTCCCGGTATCTACTAATCCAAGAGCCCCCCAATCAATCGATTCAAGACTGATAGCTCTGTTGGATACGTTCGGCTTATCATCTTTCTTCGTGTATGATCCATCAAATATTCCGAATATTGATGATGTTACTTTTGATCATATAGACGAATTAAAAACAAGTTCATTTCGTCATCATTCACTTCAATTTCTTAAAGATTCTTTGGAATCGCGCAGGGAACCTTAACATAAATAACGGCAAGTTATTTTAAATGAAGGGTAAGGTCAAGGGTAGCTTAGCGGCTGTGGGAAGGGGATGGGGAAGGCGGTACGCATTTCCTCGACGACTACGCATTCATTGGCCAGTACGGCTGGGAGGCAGAAGACCACCCCGACCTACGCAGATTCCTACAGAATCAGCGCTTCTTTTACTAATTCAGATCTTCAAAACTTTGCAGACGACTACGAAGACAAACGCGAGTTAGCATATAAATATATGCGGTCGCTCAAATGAACACCAACCAATCAATAGTTGACAAAACCAAGAGCCGCAGCAGCCACTGCGGCTTTTATTTATTTTCTAAGCACAGGCTGATATAAGTTCTTGTCATCCGATGTCCAGCGACACAAATGTGCCCACAATAAGATTAAAGAAAAAGCCTTTAATATAAGGCTTTTTATTATTAATGTAGGAAAATTTGTGTCATCGAAAAAAGCACAAATTCTCAATCATTGTGCTCCAGAGACACAAAATTGCATACATAGTCGTCATCATTGGAGAACGTTATGTCTGTCGTCACGATACGAGCCAAACAGATTACATGACGGATATGAACAACCCCATTTAGGCTGAAATTAGCACCATCGTGAGAGAGATGATTCTAAACACAAACATCGCTAGAAGGAAGAAGTTTGTCGTAGATTCTAGATATAGTTGATTTTGTAAGGTATTTTACAATTAGCATAATATGTATAATTATCAAGTAATGGAAATTTGTATTATTCACTTGGTTTTGACAGAGGGGGAAGGTCCATCGATAAACTTAATACAGCATCATTTTAAGGAGAGCTTGATTAACACGGAATTTAACTTATATTTGAGAGGAAGTTGAAAATGTTGGCTCGGAGTAGATTTCGACTAATAGGACTTATAGTACTTTGTTTATATTTAATTCAAGGATCGACATTAGTGAATGCTAATCAGCCAGAATACGAACAGAACGCGGCAAGTGAGAAGGATAAAACAATTTTGGGAGTGGCCGATGAGAGACAGGACATTCCAGAACTTCGGACGCCCAATAGCAAATCTTATCCCACTTCGATCCCCGGACAGTACAAGTCGGTTATTTATGGCTCAGCTGTTCACTATATAGGAAATGACCAGAAATATTACGATATTAATACGTCGGCAACGGACGAGAATTCTTTAGCTCAAGTAGACAAGCCCGTCTCCAGTGAAATCCAAGAGGAGTTCCAAACGGCCAGGAGCAAACGAAAAGATGCCGACAAAGCGAAAAAATCAATCCCCAATGAAGAAACCTCCTTTTATGCCCTGCAGGTACCTTATAAGCTAGTACTACCCAAAAACTTCTCCAAGGGATATACGATAGGCTCTGGTAAGGACCAGCTAACCTTCACTCCACAGAATACGCAGAAATCGATCGGTTCGATCGACAATAACGATAAGAGCGTAATCCGATACGAAAATGCTTGGCCATCCACAACTGTGACCTTGTCAATATTACCTGATGGTGTAAAAGAAGACATTTACCTTCAAGATGCTAAGGCACCAAATCAACTGGAATTCGAGGTTAAAGGTGCTCTGGACCAGAAACTTAATTCTGGGCCACTTCGTCTTCTCCCCGCCTGGCTAGAGGATAGCAACGGTAACAAGAGGGACGTTGCGATGAAAACGCAGAAGAAGGGGAACAAGACGTTTATCTCACTGACTTGGGATGGAGTTGGACTATCGTACCCGATACACATCGATCCAACGGTGGGGATCACCTATTCAAATTCATATTATTACTGCACGAATGGTACTACTGTCAATGATGGATTCCTTGTCTCCACGGATCCAAACAAACAGTGCGAATCCTATCTCACGTTTTACACGAATAATATTCCCCGAAATGCAACGATTCTAAATGCTTACGTTCTCGTTAACGTGCTAATGAGCTATGGTAATAATTATGATATTAGGGCCCGCCAAGTTACAACACCAGTTAGCCAGAACAGTACGACGGGTAGGCCAAAATATTCAATGAATAACCAAACGACTCGTATTATTGCAAACAATCCCGGGTCGAAAGGAGACCAATATTCCTGGGATGTATCAGGGATGGTAGCTGATACATATCGCAATGGTATCACTATGATCGGTTTATATCCTTCGAATTCAACCTTCGGCACGGTTAATGGGGATTTTAATACTGCGAAACCCTCCCTGAGCGTTTATTTTAATACAAGCTCAATTCAATATCAGTATGATGCGAATAACAGATTAGCTTCTAGCAGATTGTCTACTGGCCACTTGAAAAGCAACTCATTCGACCGGAATGGTAACTTGCTTAGATCCTCCTTGCAATACAACCTTCTAGAGAACGGAGATTTCAACTTAGGAGGAATGAATTGGAATTTGGGCGATCAAATGCAGATCTCTCAGACAATTAGCAAAGATACGTTTAGTCTCGGCTTCTCATCTTCAACAGCGACGGCGCAAGCAAGCACAACGTCCAGCTATCCGATCGCTGTTAAATTCCGCGATCAATACACCTTGTCTGGATATTTAATGGACAATACAGCATCAGGTAATATTTATATTACGTGGAAGGAATACCATTATTACTTTGGGTTAATACGTACAGGGAGCAAACTTTTATCGTCCAGCAAAGGGACAAACACATGGGAGTTTAAAAGTATATCGTTTAGTCCTAGCAGTATGACCTCGTGGATGACCGTCGATATCGTAGCGGATCCCGGGACAAAGGGCTCCGCATATTTCGACGGCATTAAAATAAGTCCGGGCGTTCGGAACGCAGACTTTGAATTAGGCCAATCTAATTGGACGAATGGCGGAATCATGAAAATTCAATCTTCTGGTGACAGTCATAGTAATATCGATAACGGCTACGGCAACTATACGATAGTTTTCTCCTCTCCACAGGCAGGAACTGCGAGCGTTAACACCGAAACTGACATCCCGGTTGAGCCTCTCAAAAACTATGTATATGGCTCTTGGTTCAAAAATGTAAACCTGTCGGGAAAAACTTACGTTCGCCTTGATGAATATTCCGCCTCTAATCAATTGGTGAAGTCGACTAAACTCGATGCGAATAGTAGCGCGGGAAGTGACTGGGTTTATAAGGAAATAGGTTTCCAGACTTCTAAGGACACGAGGTTCTTGAGAATTGTCGTGCAGGTGGAGAACGGGACTGGGACCACATTGGTAGACGATATGCAATTAGTTTATAAGGGATAGAGAGTTTACCATTCTATCGCGAATTTGAAATTAGGAGATTATAGATAGTGAAGTTCAGAAATGGTGTTCAAATTAATAAATGGAGGAACTTCGATTGAGAAAAATAACCAGTATTCTAATCATTTTCTCTTTGTTTTTTTCACTTGCTAATATACCTGTTCTAGCTGAGAATGTTGAAACATCCAATGTTGACACAGCATCTTTGATACCAATAGAAGAGCCTGAAAATATAATATTCGATCAAATACCTCAAACTGTTTCTTTAAGTGAAGATGAACAAGCCATTGCAACTTATATGAAGCAGATGAATGCCGTTCAACAAGGTAATCAGTCCCTCGCAGAACAAGAAGGGAGATTGACAATATCTCAGATCGTCGATGAGTTTGGTGTAACGGAATCATCGGTCCAAAATCAATTGGACAATGGAATGACACTGTCACAAATATATGTTGCTCTTGTAGAAGGAACCGGGAGTATCAGCCGGGAAAAATCCTCTGTAGATCATTTGAATCCTGAGATGGAGTTACAAACGACAGATATTCCGGAATCTACAGAACCCGTAACTTCGGATTATGGTGACAATGTAGACTTGGCCAAGGTTAATCAATTTTCACAGGTATCAACTCAATCGAGTATGAGCAAGATGCAGCAGACCACTGAACAAGCAGTTGCAAGTGCGGTGATTCCTGAGCCTGAAATACGACAAGTTACGCCTAAAATAAACGAGGCTCCGTATCAAGCAACCCTACATGACGAAACGATTTCATTCCTATCTGGTTCGTTGTCAACCTCGGAAACCGACTTAACTCTTCCTGGTCGAAATGGGCTGGGCTTTGCTCTGACACGAACCTATAATTCAGGTGCATCGCAGTTCTATGACACAGGTGTATCGTATACCTACGCCACTTATATGGTTGGCTATGCTACGCGCATACAAACGGATACGGTAGGCTACAGCGTATCTTATACCTATGATAAGTATCTTCAAACGATTCAATGCAGCACAGGAGTGGTTCTCTCAACGACCGGTTCAGGTCAGTATTATACGACATCTTCGAATTTTACAACTTATAATGCTGCTCTCTCGGCAGCAATTCCTTCAATAGCCTCGGAGACTGTCCATCCTTGCGGTGAGATCGGAACAGATAAGAAATATATTTATACGTATCCATTTCGTAGTAAATCATCTCCTGCTGAATATACCACAGGATCCTCATCAGTGATCTCATCGGGTACTGCAGGACCTTATTACTTCTATTCGGATGCGCAAAGCGTTCAGAGTTTACTAAATAGCAGTGCAGATGCGCTTCTCTCCTCAAGTGGAAAAATCGGAAACGATAGTCAAATTCAATACTATACTCGGACCTATGTGGCAAGTTCTCCTAATGCTCAAATCAACCAATCGGGTTATGACTCAAGTAGTAATACTGTATATTCGCCTGATGACGAGAATCGCTATCCAATCGGTAAAGGCTGGGGATGGAACATCCCTTATGTTTCAACATATAACGGCAAACAGTATGTCAATTTAGGGAATTCTGGGTCCTATGAAGTCAGTGGAACAAATCTGAAAGGCTATCCGTGGAAGGATTTACAATTCGTAAGTAATACATCCGTTCAGGTCAATAATGTACAATCGCAGTATGTGCTCCAGAAGATAGACGGAACGAAGATGTTTTTTGCAAGTGATGGTAAACTGCTACAGATCGCGGACGCATACAACAACACCGTTTCATTCAAGTACACATCCGTAAGTCCATATGGCCAAGTGCTGACGACCATAACAGATGCAATCGGAAATACGATTCAAATCAGCTATACCACGACAAATGTTACGCTAACCAGTGGAACGAAGACGGTCATCTATAACAAAACTTCACAGAACGGCAAAGAACTGTTAACCAGTGTTATAAACCCACTTGGTCTACCAACAAGCTATACCTATGATATTGCAAGTGCGAAGTTTAATAACCTGGGAACAACACCGATCACAGATAACCCATATGCGTTATTGAAGAGCATTACGCATCCTACGGGTGCAAAATCTGTATTCCACTACGAATCGGCACCTGTCACACGATTTGTTAAAGCTAATCAAGTAAATCAAGTCTATCGAATCCATGATCGAAGTGAAGAGTTGATAGAGAATGGACTGACGAAAACTTACAATTATGCATATGTAACATACCCGAAAGATATCGGTGAAACGTATACGACCACAGGTGCGATCGTTTCTACAAATCTATTTACAACAGATACCACAACAAATTATAGATTCAAGAAGGTATTCCCAAGTGAAGATGTTGCAGCACAATATTATCTTACTAATGTAGATGTAACGGGTGTTCAACAATCGAACCTGAGCCGCAAGACCAGCTATACGTATGACGAGGTGAAGGGTAATCCTAATCCGATTAAGACCGAGTCATATTCGGAACAGACCACGACAACGACGACGACCCAAACTCCACATTTAATCACATCTGCTACCTATGACGACTACGGTAATATACTAACATCCATAGATGAAAGAAATAATATTACAACTAATGTTTATAATGCTTCAACGCATCTCTTAGAAAACTCAACCACGACAGCAAATGGGACAACTAACTTATTTACATCACTAACTCGTAATGGACAAGGTTCTGTAACGAAAATAGAAATTCGAGATAATTCCATTAGTGGTGTCTTGAGGAGACAAGTGGGTTATGGGTACGATATTTATGGCAATATCACCAGCATCACAAAGGAAAATGGAGAGAAAGATCAAATAACGAGCGTTATTTACGACACGACAACCCATGCTTACCCAATCCAATTGTCTTCGAATTATACAGATATGGATGGGACGGGAAAATCTCGAGTCATTAGTGCAACATACGACTATTCAACGGGTAATGTGCTCACGTACACCGATGGTAACCAAAAGACAACCACATATACTTACGATGTTAAAAACCGTGTAAAAACAGTTAAAAACTCGGAGCAAACAACTTACCAAGAGTACACGTATGACGATGTAAATAATGAGGTCACGTCAAAGGATGAGTTAGGTAAAAAAACAAAGAGTAAGTGGAATGCACTTGGTTGGCTTATTGAAAAAGATTTATACGAGGCGGGACAATACAAAAAGAAAAGCCTAACTGGCTACAATTTGAATGGCAGCGCTCTCTGGACAGAAGATGCGTTGGCAAATCGATCAATTTTTGCTTACGATGACTGGGGAAGAATTACTCAAGTAACACAACCTAATCTAGGAATAGCCACTAGAGCATATAACGATATGACAAGAGAAGTCATATCCACGGACGCGGAAGGCAACCAGACCAAAACAACGATGGACATATATGGCCAGACAATTAAGACACAAGAAAAACGTGGGTCAGCAGGTATTTTTGCGATCGTATCCCAGCAAACCTATGATCAACAAGGAAGACTGAAGACCATAAGTGACATACAGAACAACACCACGACATATTCGTATGATTCGCTTGGACAGTTAGTAACAGTTAATCAACCGATGGGAACAGGAGGAAACTACGCATATCAGTATGACTTGTTAGGTAACCAAACGGTTACTACGTATCCTAATGCTATGACGTCAACCAAGGAATATGATGAATTAAGCCAATTGGTAAAGCAAATTGATGAGAGTGGCATTAGCACGAGGTATGGTTATGATAAGAACGGCAATTTGATTACGGTAGTAGATCGTAACCAGAAAACGCTTAGCTATCAATACAATGCACGGAATTGGTTGTTAAGTAAGAGTACACCAGGTGAAACGACGATTGTGTACACATATAATGATGATGGAAGTCGTAAAACCATGACGGAAGGTACCAATACAACAAGTTACTTCTACAAACCGGATACCGGTGCACTTAGCTCTATCACATATCCGGACGGCAAAATAATAGAAATGAAAACGTATGATGCAAATGGCAGTCTGACCCAGATGATAGATCCAGCGAATAAAACAATTGATTACAGCTATTTAAAGGGTAATTTATTCGAGGTCAAAGTAAATAGCCAGTTAAAGGCATCCTATGATTACTTCAAGAATGGATTGAATAAGACAACAATTTTGGGTAATGGCATTACTACAACAAAAACGTATGACGGTCCTTACTTATCTGATGTTGTTGATACAAGGACTAATAATGGAACCATATTAAATTCTTATCACTATCATACAGATAATAGGGAAAATATCGATCAGACGAGTATAAACCTTAATCCAAGTGGAAATGGATCAACGGTTACCTCAAGCTTTACCTATGATGCACTGAACCGGATTATGACGGCTTCTCCCAATAATGAAGTGTATAATTATGACACGCAAGGGAATCGACAGACCTTACAATCGGATCAATTAATCACGCCTGACACTGGGACATATGCATATGATGCATGGAACAGGTTGACGAGCGTTACTTCCTCTGATGGGCATCAAGTGAAATATACTTATAATGGTGATGATCTGTTAGTAGGTCGAACGGAGAATGGTGTCACTACCAGGTACTATTATCTTGGATCCGATATTATTGCTGAAGGAACTGTAGCAGCCAATGGTTCGGTGACAATAACGAGTAGTTACATTCGTGGTAATGGGTTGATCTCAAAGATTGATGCATCGACCAACATGGAGGGGTATTATCTCTTTAACGGTCATGGTGATGTTATGGAGATGCGGGACGCTACTGGACTTTTAATTAATGCATACGATTATGATATCTGGGGCAACCCAATAGCATCAACTGAACAAACGTCATATGCAGCCGGAACAATGACTAATCAATTTCGTTATTCTGGAGAGTTCTGGGACGATTCTACAGATTTGCAGTATCTACGGGCGCGCTGGTATGATCCAAGCGTAGGACGGTTTATTAATGAGGATACGTATAAAGGTAGTTTGACGAATCCGTTGACGTTGAATTTTTATACGTATGTTGAGAATAATCCATTAATTTCAATTGACCCTAGCGGAAATATGTCTTGTTCCTCACAAAGTGAATGTCAGTATGTTACTCAAGTACTGCAAAGTGACCCCATGATGGGGCAGTACGATCAATTTATTATTGACCCTACACAACTTAATAACAATTTAGCACTAATAGATCAGTCGATGTTTCTATTAAAAAGTGGATGTGTCACTGATATGTGTCGTGCGTCTACGGTTGCGGTTATTAATAAAGCGTATGGTGCGATAATTGATATTAGAAATAATGCTTGTTCATATGTAAGCTGTTTAGATGGTACCGCTACATTCAGTGGCGTTAGAGATGGCTTTAGAATCATTTCGCAAGATATAGGTTCATCAACTAAAGAATACGCACTGACACCTGCTGGTTTGATTGAATGTAATTGTTTTACTGCGGGCACAAAAGTATTAACTGAAAGTGGAGAAAAGGCAATTGAAGACATTAAAGAAGGGGACTCGGTACTTTCTAAAAATGAAGTAACAGGAGAATTGGAGTATAAAGAAGTAACCGACATATTTAATCATGAAACTGATGAGATTTATCAAATCCAAGTGGGTAATCAAGTAATTGAGGCGACGTATAATCATCCTTTTTGGGTGAGTGGAGAGGGATGGAAATTCGTAAAGGATCTTAAAGTGGGAGATGAGCTAGAACAGAGTACTGGAGAAACACTTAAGATCCTTAGTATCAAGTTGTTAAAAATGAGAACTACAGTCTACAACTTTACGGTCGATGATTTTCATACGTATTTTGTATCCGATCTCGGGATTTGGGTTCATAATTCAAGTTGTAAATTGACCAGAACACAACAAGTAACGATAACAACTTTACAAAATATTATCAATGATCATCTCACTGATATGGATTTTTCCGGAACACTGCGTGATTTGCAGGGGAATCCAGTTCCGAAACCGGGAGGAGGTTACTGGGATCATCTTGGTGAGATGCAAGATTCATTGAGAGGACTCCAAGGAATTCAAAGGAGTTTGAACGGAAGTTTACAAAATCCAAATTTAAGCACATACTCGAGACAAGTGCTGCAAGCTAACTTAAATCAAGCGAATTTTTATGTAGCCAGGATTACATCAATGTTTACTAAATATGGTATTTCATTTTAAGGGGGAGTCATGATTGGATGTAACAAGCTATAAGATAAAAGAGATTGAAGTTGAGCTAGGGATTATCTATGATTCATCTTCATCAGAAAGTCCATTATCATTGTGGTATGAAAATATTAGGGACAAGTTTGTATACGAGTTGAAATTAGGTGATGTTCTGAGGCTTCTTAGACAACAACTTTATGTATCTTATATTGTCCCAAAAGCTGTAGAATATTTACAAGCTAATCTCTTTGCAGGGGAGCAATACGATGGTGAATTAGTGGCGGTTTTATCTCGTATCCCTTTCGATACTTGGGGACAAAACGAGACTTTAAAAAGAGACCTGCAAAAGATAATTTCAAGTGAGTACTTAAATATCAACCAACGTATATGGACTACTGATTCGTTTAGGTCAAATTTTTTGAAAGATTATGACAAGTTACTTAAAAACCTATATTAGGTTGTCCTAAATTTATTAGTGATCTAAATGCAAGCCACATGCGAGTGTTGAACTGTAACCCCATTTATGGACACTGTCTAAAAAGCGGTTAGCATAGTCTTACACAGCTAGGAGATGACTTCTGTATTCATCGAGGCCACTGAAGAACTCGTGGTTTCACGTAACAATTGAAGAGCGTGAAACAAAAGACGACCTTCGTTCCCAATTTTAGGGGACGAAGGTCGTTTCTTGCTGTCTAGGAAAGCCTTTATGACTGGTTTCTTACTTCATCAGTTTCAATATTCTCTTTAAGTTAACGGTAAAGATCGCCATCGCCCCTTGTAATTCCATGCCAACAAGACCCGAAGATGACGCTACGTCATATCCGTGTCTACGTTTGAGTTCACTGTTCTTTGCTTCTATTTTGTAGCGTCTTTTAAGAAATTCAATGGTTCTTTAATTTTTGGCAATTCGCAAATACCGACTTCAGTTTCAATCACAGCAATGAGTTTTTGACAGTAGCCGATCTCGTCCTCAAGTACATTACTGGTATTCTTGACTGGGAACTTGGCTTTCAGCGATTCATCGGCTTTATTAACTGCTTTTCTTAACTTGCGGAACGATCCAGCAAGATTTCTCGAGGCGATTTTTGGTTGTAACGGGCTTTTGTATGAGTGGCGTCAACAATGATGGCTTTGCTTTTAATAATGCCCTTGTCCATTGCAATTTCAACTGTTTTGCCCACGAGCATGTCAAGTAAATTCAAGTCTTTCAGTCGTTGCGTCCGAAACTTGGTTAAGGAACTGGCGTCAATCACTGGATCTTCAGGTGCCATATCAAGAAAATATTTAAACGACATGTCGTATTTCGAACGTTCGACGATGTCAATGTCAGACAGCTCAAAGATGGCTTTCAATAGCAAGTACTTGAACATTCGAATGGGGTCGATCGCATTTCGGCCGTTATCCAGACAGTAACGTTCTTTCAGTTCTTCATATACAAAAGAGAAATCAACCAGTTCGTTGTTCTGACGTAACATATTGTCTTTCGGTACCACTAAGTTATAAAGTTCCAAATAAGGGCTAAAAGTCATAGATTGTTGTTTTTGAATCATCTTTTTCACCTACTCTCGGTTTAATACCTTAATTATACAGAGAAAAGACACACCCTCCTCAATAAAAACATGAGGAGGGCGTGTCTTTTTCATACTAAGGACTTTTTCAGTGGCCTCGTATTCATCAGGAGTCATCTTTTTTTAATGTCCACTACTGAAACCGTTCTAAATTGTAAACAAAATAGGAGTCCTAACTGAGCGTAATAAAGCTTGAGAAATCAAGTTTTATTGTTTTTTGGTGTCATCACTTCTGTTTAGAAAAATGCATAAATTTAGAGGAATTTTACTCAAACGACACAATTCTAAAGACAGAGCAGCACAACTTCAAACGCAGAGTTAAATTGAATTAATCAAGTTTTCAAAAAAACTTAGAGCTATTTCGGAAATTAATTGGAGGAAAATGAGGGAAATTGTTGAAATTTATTCTTAGGTAATTTTCACTATAAAAAAGGAGGCACTATGAAATCCAACGCACCTGGTCAGTTATTAGGATTTGCGATCCAATTCCCCCGTGCATTGTATCATTTATTAAGGAGTTCACCTCAGGATTGTATCTGTGTTGAAGTACTTGGTGATGTAGCAATAATAAAATCAAATGGTGAGATTGAGGCCGAAGAGGACAAATCTTCTATTAATAGTAATCCACTTACTGATCGATCAGTTGACTTGTGGAAAACATTTTCAAATTGGATTGAAGCTATTTCAGATGGTGAACTTATTGTTGAAAAAACAAAATTCATCTTATTTACAAATCAATCAGGTAGGCCAAGTATCGTTAACAAGTTTCATGATGCCATAGATCAGCCAGCTATTACTGCTGCAATAAAACATACCAAAAGTAAGTTAGGTAAAACCAAGCCTGATCATGAGATCTGGAAATACTATGACCATGTTGTAAATAAAAATGAAACATTACTTAAGGAGATAATTAAAAGATTTGAATTGCAAATTGGAAACGAGTCAGGCATGGATGAAGTAAGGCTAGAGCTTAAAAAGAAACATGTATTTGAAGGTCAAATTGAATTTTTCATCGATAATCTAAATGGTTGGTTATTAAGAGTTATTACTGATCGTATTGCAAAGAAAATAAATGCAATTATTAGATGGGAAGAGTTTGATCATCAATTTAAAGTCCTATTCGATCGTTCCCGAAGTAGAGAATTAATTGATTTTACAATGCATTACTCAAAAGAGGATGTAAAAATAAAAATTCAAGAACAAGTGGATAAAAGACCAATATATTTACAACAACTAGAAAAAATCAATCTTCCCGAAAGAAAAATACTAAATGCGATTTCTGACTATTTGAGAGCAGATGTTAATATCGATAAATGGATTGAGGACGAAATTATAGATGCTGAATTAGCTGAAGATTTTGAAGGTAGATTAATAAGATTTTGGGAAAATCAGTGTGACAAAATTTCAATAATTCATCAATCTAAAAGTGAATCGGAACAAGGACAACTTATCCTTATTGAATGTACTTCGAGACAGGAAACCATAAGAGAACTGACACCACCAGAATCAACGATACCTGGAGTGTATCATAGCCTAGCTGATAGTCCGGAAATTGGTATCAGAATTCAAAGTTCCATTTTACGAACACGCTGATGGTGTAGAGTCACTATTAAGATCCGTTCAAACTGATAAAAGTATCTCCTTTATGGCAACGAAGTGGGCATTCTCACATTTAACTTGGCAGCTGGCAAGAAATTCATATGAGGCATGGCTTAACGTTGCAAGAGAGCATGCAGCGCAAGCAATACGGCCAATTACAAAGTACGATGCAAAATTATGGCCAGATCACTTGTTATCAATAATAAAGGATGAGAACAAAATAAGGTTATTGTATACTAACCACGCGAAAGAATCCCTTAGGGAAACTTTATCATGCCCATATGAAGATAAACGGTACAGAAAGATATCTGAAGACGAAGTGTCGTTTTTACCTATTCGATTAGCAATGAAAAATGGATATGAAAACGAAAAGCGAGAAGCGGAGCGTTATTTAGCGAGGTTAAAAATTGTATCGATTGTTCAATGAGACTAATTAGTTTCGTCGATTGCCTCCTGTTGATCCAATGCAGCGTTAGGAGGTAACGCTCGATTATCAAGAGCCGGTTACAGTTATTTCTGATATACTTGTCTAAAATATGAATAGTTAGAAAAGGAGGGCGTTCTTTGGGAAATAAACTTATTGCTATGATAAAAGATAATTTTCAACCATTATCTGAAGAGGGATTGCCTTTAATACTCGAAGCATCAATTGATGGTGTTCTAGGTCAAATCGCAAGTGGACTTGTCTCCTTCAGATTATCCTATAAACAGAGGAAATTCGAGGAGAACACTACCCAAGCTTTGAAATCGCTACTCAAACGAACCAGAAAACTTGATGCTAAGCTTGATAATCTCACTGATGAAGTAAGACATAATATAGCTGCTCGTGTACTTCCGATAACATTCGATTACGTTCAAGATGAACTAGAACTAGAGAAAATAGAGTTTATCATAAATGGATTTGAAAGTGCAGTTGAAGGAATGATCACAGAGGAATCTGTAATTATTGCATATCATGATGTTCTTAAAGAATTAAGAATGGCAGAAATTCGAAAGTTGATAGAATTTGATCTCAGAAACATTAACCGAGAACTCAATATCAACTTAGACTTAATTATGGACCGATCTCGTGAAGGAAGAAGAACACAGTCAACGGTAAGTGGATATGAAAAATATGTGGAATCTAAACTCACTCAAATTGGACTAATACACAAAGAATTCGAGGGAGGAATTGTAGCAGGCGAAGGTGTCGGGAGACCTGTAACTAGATTAACGGAATTCGGAAAAAATCTACTCGATTATTTTAAAATGCTTGAGTTAACATAACACCTGATCGTCGACATCAGGTTCGCTTATAAACTATGGACGTCGACAAATTCTCCGGAGTAACCACGAATTACTTTTCCTGATATGAATAATAACTGCAGTCGCTCGATTGAGCGACTTTTTATGTTCCTAAGGGCTTGGGAACAGTTATTATGATCTGGGAGGTTAGATCTGGAGGAGTATGTTTGTACAATTGTGTCATTTATGTTTGAAGGTTTGTGTCCTTAGATACCAGCGGCAGGCTGCCTATATTCGCTTTATAGACATATGTATAAAATACGGGTTTTGTGTAAAAGTCTATAAGCAAAAGATCTGGAGCCAGCGATTTCTGTTTACACTGTTGTTTATATACTGTAGTTGGTTTAATTTTATTATTCCTTTTATGGTTTCTAATCGCTTTATAAAGTACTGTGTCGCGTTCGCTTTATAAAATCCTGTGTCGCTATCTAGCTATCTAGACGAGTTAATTTAATTATAGCTTCTAAGTTTGCGCATAACTGAATCGCTTTGCAAACTCTACGTAACTTTCAATGATTTAATCGGTTGTGCAACCAACTGCAGCCATATTGTAATTTCGGTCTTTTTAATTTGAATTCAATTAAAATCTTCACCTAAAGCACCGTCATCTGCATATGCAGACGGCCGTCATGCATCAAGCTTTCTCAAATCTCTAATGTAAGCGATTTCAAGTAATTTCATAGGACCTAATTATTAATTTTCTTAAATACCCTCCCCGCTGCTTCATTTCATCTAGGCTACATAATTTAATATATGTAATCATTATGGACACTGAGTTCACGGCATATTCGCTTTTTTTACATTTATCTAACACACGTATTCGACATTTTATTCTAGTGCAATCGCCCATGTAACGTTATAATAAAAAGCATTGTTTGAATGCTAGGGTATGAAAGTACGTAACAATCATCATGAAGGAGTGTAGCAAATTCGTGTTCTTTGACAAAATAAAAGCGACGTGGTTATTCAACACCCGCCGAGACGTTCTGTCAGGCATGACAGTCGCGATTGCGCTTATTCCCGAAGCGATCGCATTCTCGATTCTTGCAGGTGTTGACCCGATGGTCGGCTTATACGCCTCATTCTGTATTGCGCTGACGATCTCTATTGTTGGCGGGCGTCCGGGGATGATTTCGGCTGCAACCGGTGCTATGGCATCGCTTATGGGCCCGCTCGTGTCCAAATACGGAATCGAGTATTTATTCGCCGCTACCATCCTAACAGGACTTATTCAATTCCTTATGGGTGTGCTGAAATTCGGTCGTTTCTTCACGTTTATCCCTCAGTCAGTCGTAACCGGCTTCGTCAATGCGCTGGCGATTATTATTTTCATGGCACAGCTGACGAACTTCGAGGATGCTACTTGGATCATGTATGCGATGGTAGCTGGCACACTCGCGATCATTTATTTACTGCCGCTGCTTACGAAAGCTGTTCCGTCGGCTTTGATCGCCATCATCGTCATGACAGCCGTCTCAATCTCGATGCACTTGGATTTGCGTACGGTTGGCGATATGGGAGCAATTACGCAGACAATGCCGTTCTTCCATCTGCCGGATATGTCGCTGACGCTTCACGCTTTCGGCGTTATTCTCCCTTACTCGCTTGCGCTTGCAGTCGTCGGTATTACAGAATCCTTAATGACAGCAACGATCGTTGACAGCATGACGGATACGAAGAGCAATAAGCATACGGAAGTCAAAGGACAAGGAATCGCGAACATCGTATCCGGTCTGTTCGGCGGTATGGCGGGATGCGCAATGATTGGCCAGACCGTTATTAATGTAAAATCCGGTGGCCGCTCGCGGTTATCTACTTTGGTTGCAGGCGTATTCCTTCTATTCCTTATTCTCGTGCTTGGCGATGTTGTGAAGCAGATTCCGATGGCTGCGCTTGTTGGCGTGATGTTCATGGTGTCGATCGGCACATTTGACTGGAAATCAGTCATTACGATCGGCCGAATTCCTCGTTCTGACGCGCTTGTTATGGTTGTCACTGTCGCAATCGTTATCGCAACGTCCAACCTGGCGATCGGCGTTATATCTGGCGTCGTGCTTAGCGCATTGATCTTCGGCTGGCGATCCGCGCGTATCCAGACGCACACGTCAGTAAGCACATCCGGTGCGAAGACTTATGCGATTACGGGGCAGCTGTTCTTCGGAACGATGGCTGCATTCGCGGATTTGTTCGATTATAAGAACGACCCCGCTGCCATTACGCTTGATTTCAGTCGTTCGCATGTTTGGGATCATTCAGGCGTAACCGCAATCGCCAAAGTCGTTGCCAAATACGAACGGATGAATAAGACCGTTACGATCATCGGGCTCAATGAGGAAAGCAAGCAGTTGGTCGCTCAGATTGGCCTTACTGCTCCTTCGGGACATTAAGCATAGTTCAAACAAATCAAGACAGCGAATAGATCATTCGCTGTCTTATTGCATTTTATTGACCACCCCATGGTCCATAACTGTACATAATCATATTTATGTAAACGATTAGACACGCTATTCAGTTCTTCGACAATCAGTGCTATAATAATGCAATCTATCATCTAATGTGGAGGCATTTACTTTGCAAAAGCTTATCTTCTTCGTAGGCGTGGCCGGTACGGGCAAAACAACGGTTGCACGCAAATTATCGACTCGCATTCCTGCCGCTTTCCTCGATCGTGATACGGTTGGCGGACGTTTCGTAGAGCACATGCTCATTCAGAACGGTCTGGATCCGAATGACCGCGACTCTGATTTCTATAAGAAAAACCTGCGTGATCTCGAGTACGACACAACTAAGGACATCTGCATCGAGAACCTGGCAGCTGGCCAGAACGTATTCATGATCAGCCCGTTCACGGCTGAACTGAAGAACAAACAATGGATTGAGGACGTCATCAGCGCTGCTGGCCTATCCCGCTCCGATGTCGATGTGAAAGTTGTTGTCGTTACGCTGTCTGATATGGAAACGCAAAAAACGCGGATTATCGATCGCCAGACGGTTCGCGATCAATGGAAGCTCGATAACTGGGATGCGTTCGCAACACGCGTTCAGTTCGTGCCTGAGATCAACTGGGACATTCCGCAATCGTCGGTCATCGTATTCGACAATAGCGGCGTTTTGACAGATGAGAAAATGGAGACGCTGTTCCAATTTGCCGAGGGCAAACAGACTGTTGCGCTTTAAACAGCTGAATCTTTACAGCATATACAAAAAGCCGATGGTGGAATAATCCGCCATCGGCCTTTTGTAGTTAATCGACTAGCCCTGTTATCGAAGCTTCTCTAATTGTTCAATGACATACTGAGGGTCTGTTCGTTCCATAAAATCCGGATTTACCGATGCAAACTGTATAATCCCTACTTGATCGATAACCAAGGTTGCTGGTACTGGGAGCACCCAAAGATTCGATGCATTATACACGGTTAAATCCCGCTTCATCACGTTAAGGAAAGTCTGCTGAAGGTAGTCAGGAAGCTCGAATAACAGCTTATAACGCTCTGCCACATGCCCATCGGGATCACTTAGAACATGGAAGGACAACTCTTCTTTCTCCTTCTGGCTTAACGTGTGATCCGGATTTTGCGGTGATATTGCGATTAGCTGCGCACCAAGCGCACGAATGTCTGCCAGACGTTGTTCAAATGCACGAAGCTGAATATTGCAATAAGGACACCAAGCGCCCCGATAAAATATTATTACGACAGGACCTTTCAATAGTTCGTCATACAAGGACACTTGATCACCTAACGATCCACTAAGCGTAAAGTGTGGCGCCAGGTCTCCGGTTCCCAGTCCGAACGTTTGCCCCGAATGAATCTGCTCCCTAATATGGCCGAAGACAGCCTCCTGCGCTTCCTCTGGCAGCCTTGCAATAAAACTCGCCTTCGCCTGCTCTAACGCTTCTCTCATCGTCATCGCTCTCCACTCCCCATGTCTTCTCTTCCGACGAAGTATCTGTTACAATAAAAGATACCGAACGGTATTTTCTATTGTAACAGACATCCAACAATTGGCAAGAGTCAATTGTTCATTCATTAGGAGGACTTATGCGTAAAGGTGATCGATCACGTGAACATATTGTCGTGAAGTCCGCAGAGCTGTTTAATCAACTAGGCTATGCAGGTGCGTCTTTGAACGATATTATCGAGGCGACAGGTATTAAGAAAGGCGGGATTTACCGCTATTTCAACAGTAAGGACGAGATTGCATTGGAAGCCTATCAGCACGCCGTAAATGTCGTTGGCGGTAAATTTACGGAAGCGATGAACGAAGAATCATCTGCCTCCGGTCGACTGCTTGCTTATTTCCACGTGTACGCAGATGTCGTTAACAACCCGCCATTCATCGGCGGATGCCCGCTGCAGAATACAGCCGTTGAGAGCGATGACGCCCATCCGTTATTACGTGCGAGAGCCCAACTGAGTCTACAGTCAACGCTGGACAAAATGAAAGCGATTATTCAAGATGGGATCCAGCAAGGCGAATTCAAACCTGACATTCAAGCGGAAGCTATCGCTACGTTTGCCTTATCGCTGTTGGAAGGTGGAATCCTGCTTAGCAAACTCGAGGGAAATAATCGTCATATGGAGATGAATACGGCAAGCTTCTCAGCTTACTTGAAGCAATTTAAGCTTTGAAATCAAATACAAATAGACGCCGCACCCTGTAACGATGCTGCGTCTGATTGTTGTAGTCGTCTACGAAGGCTGAGTCGACGGCGGAGGAATATGGTCATTGCTTGGCTGCACCGCATTTGAACCCGATTGCTTTGTTTCAGCCTTCTGCTGCTGACCCTGCGCACCTGACGGCTCTTGCCCGCCTTGCTGCTGACTCTGTTGCGCCTGCCCGCCAGGTTTGCTCCCGAACCGCAGTCGATCAATAATAATCAGCACGATCGGCAATACAACAACGAAGCAGCTGCAATAGAGCGACCAGATGGCCGGCGTGAAATTAAGAAACTCCACGATGTTCTGATACACAATAATCGAGAGCCACATCACGAGCATTCCAAACGGCAGGATAAGTACCCGGTGTCGGCGAATGCCGATTGTTTCTGCCAGCGCGACAGAAGCGCCATAGTAGCAAATTGCTGCTTTGAAGAACAATGCAATGAGCCAAATAATCGCCATGAACGCATCGACACGGAGAAACTGAGCGACCGATATTTTCTTCGCTAATGAATAGCTGGCGAACAGGTTCCGTTCCGTCAGTTCCGTACCGAGAACCATCAGACAGAACGCTGTAGTGAGTATAACCGCAATCCCGCCAATCATGATTCCTTTCAGCATCGCCATTTGCCGTTTCTCTAGTTTACTGACGTTCGGGTACAACATAAGGAAAACGGCCACTTCCTGTAACGTAAACAAATAGAATGCACTGAGCACGATCGGCTTCGGTCCCCGCTCCAGCATCGGAAGCAGGTTTGTCGGCTTACTCTCCGGCAGCAGGAAGAGTACCAACAGCAGCAGCAATATCAGAACCGGAAAGAACAAGATCTCAGACGCTCTCGCAATCGTCTCGATTCCATAACCGACCGCAGCAACGATAACCACAAGCAGGATAATCGATACGGCTTCGATCGGCGTCTCTGGCAGTATCTGAGTCGTAATGAAATTGCCTGCTACCCGTACGAGAAAAGCCGTCAGCAGAAACAAATAGCCGAATAGAAGCAGAGAGATTACTTTGCCGATCCATTTGCCGAAGATCACTTCGATTATCCCTGTGTAAGTCAGCTTTGGGTAGCGCTTCGCCAAAGCATCGTATAGAAAGACGGAAGCTGCAACAATGAGAATACCCAGTATAGCAGCAAGCCAGCCGTCCTGCTTCGCTACGAATGCAAGGTTGGAAGGTGCAATAAGGATCGAAGTGCCAAGCATGAAGTGAATAACGAGAACCGTCAACTGACGTACGCCTATTCGTTCTTCCATCACGTTACTTCCCCACCATTCCCCATTGCGCAATCGCCTCTGCAGCTGGACCCAGCAACCTGCGCAGAACATTTAGCGGTGAGGCGGTCAGCCAATCTTCAAACAAAGCGATATTAAGCCCAACGCCAAGAACCAATAGTGTACAAAATGCGATTTTTTCGCCGACCGAACCTTTGTTCGCATTCCGTTGGTTGAACAGAATCTTCCACTGCAGGCCAAGAAGGATGGCGGCTATTATCAGAATCCATATGATTTGTAATGACATATCCGACATCCTTCCTTCTGTTATTGTGCACCATCGGTCTCCAATACGTCTGTTACCGTACCAAGCAAACGTATCTTCACATCAATATTGAGCGTCACCGGCAGTTCTGCGAAATGCGAATCCCAATCGTTCGAAACTTTCTTCCAATAGGATGGATATTGTCGATGCACCTGATCTCCGAAGCCGAATATATCAGCTTTCATATCATGCTGGACACGATTCAATGTCTTGCCGATAATGGTTCTAAGCCTTGCTTCAGCGCGCTTCTCTAGTTCACGGATCGTTTCTTCCTTGGTCATCGGCATTGAACAGGCTACCTCTTCAATATTCGCTTCGATAGTCAGATCAATAGCCAGATTAAGCTCATCGCCTCGAAGCTTACTCCGCAGCTTGGAAGACGATTCTTGGACCTCCAGCGCCACCTTATGGCCATCATCGCATCCAACGTTCCCTGTACCTTTGTAAGCCTTCCCCATTGCAATATTGAAGCCGCGGCTCTCCTCCTCCGTCAACCAACCAATGAGACGATCCTTACGGAAGACGGACAAGCCCGTGAACTTAAGCCGGTTCTTCGGCGATGTCGTCTGCAGATTCGACCGCTTGCTGCCCGCTTCCGCACTTCCTATCAAGACAAGTCCAGTGACGACAGGCTGTCGTCCTTTGGCAATGAGGCCTTGAATCAGCTCGTCAAAATGAATCGAAACCGTCGGAGCCCAATGCTTCTCCGAATTTTCCAATGCCCTCTTCATCTGAATGGCAGGAATCGATTCGATCGGTGTCAGCAGTTTCAATGTTGAATTTGCCGTTTCGTTCTTAGCGATCACGACAGGAAAATCCGTTCGGAATTGACGATCACGGGATACGTAGTCAAGCACCTCACTGATCCCTTGCCTCGCAAGCTTCTCACCAATGATCAGCACACGCAGATGGGAGTTGAAAATGGTGCGCGGACTGGATGATGTCATTCGCTGCATCGCTTCTGAGATTGTTTCGCCTTTGGCAGAATAAAGGACAACAGGTGAACGGCCTAAGCTGCCTTTGGTAGCTGAAGCTTCACCGGCATCAACGACCTGAATGGAGACGATATATTTGTTGTCTTCGGCTAGATCCATTCCAAGCCCCATCGTAATCGCCATATCGCTAAGCTCCAGCCGCCCCCAACAACCGGCGAGCGGGATAAGAAGCGACAAGACGAGTGCCATTTTCACCAAACGGAACAAACGTTCCCCCTGCCCTTCATTTACTTATGATCCTCGGTTGGAGTCGCCTGCGGCTCCGGATGTGGTTTCGGCGTACGATTGCGATTACTTGGTTCAACAGCAAGCTGATGCGGTCTTTTGCTAGAAGCCCAATGCGGCAGCCGAATTAGTGTATCCCCGACATCCTGTCCAGTAAAAGGAGCAAGTGGACTCATGTAAGGTACACCGAACGATCGCAAGCTGCACAGATGGAGCGTCAGCAGAATAATGCCTGCCATCATGCCATACAAACCGAATGTCCCGCTAAGTATCATAAGCGGATAACGAAGCAGCCGCAGTGACATCGACATGCTCGTCTCCGGGATGACAAGACTGGATATCGCAGTGAAAGCCACAACAATAAGCATCGCCGGCGACACGATCCCCGCTTCAACAGCTGACTGGCCAATGATTAGCGTTCCAACGAAGGAGACGGTTGGTCCGAACATTTTCGGCATGCGCACGCCCGCTTCGCGCAGAATATCGAACGTAATTTCCATTAGCATCGCCTCGATAAACGCCGGGAACGGGACGCCTTCGCGCTGTGAAATAAGGCGGACGATCAACTGTGTCGGCAACATTTCCTGATGAAAGGTTGTCAGAGCGATATACAGAGACGGGCCAAGCAAGGTGAAGAAGACACCAATGCCGCGCAGTAACCGTATGAAACTCGCAACGTCCGCCCGCTGGTAGTAATCCTCCGGCGAATGAAAGAAAGATACGAATAACGCAGGTACGACGAGTGCGATCGGTGTTCCATCCACCAAAATGGCAACCTTACCTTCAAGCAGTTCGGCAGCGATCACATCCGGCCGCTCGGTGTGATAAACCGTAGGGAAGGTTGACCTCGAACTATCTTGTATCATCGCTTCCACATAACCGCTCTCGAGAATCGCATCAATATCAATTCGTCTTAAGCGGCTGCGCACCTCATCAACAATGCTGTGCCTGGCTATTCCTTTGATATATAGAATCGACAGATTCGTCATCGTAACGCGCCCTGCTCGATGACCTTCGATGCGTAGATCAGGATGCTTGATCCGCCTGCGTATGAGCGCTGTGTTCGTTCGAATATTTTCCGTGAAGCTGTCTCTGGGACCGCGTACAACCGTCTCAGCTTCCGAGGGAGTAATGGATCTGTCGGGGTAATGCTTCACATCAATGGCAAAAGCACGATCGAAACCATCGACGAGCAGAATGGCTAATCCCGACACCAGCGCATCAAGCGTCTGATCGAGGCGCGAGTGTTCCTCTATACTGCCTGCCTTCAAGATGGACTGTCGCAGCAATTCAGCGAACGGCATTTCTTTCATCTCGGTCGGCAATTGATTTAGCGAAACCAACGTATGATCGATCGTTAAAGAATCAATTACGAATTGCTGCAGCTGTTGATTATCGACAAGACCATCCGCTGCAACAACGACGGCTCGACAACCATTGACCAGCTTCAAATCCCGATAAATAATATCACAACTACCGCCAGTGGCCACTCGGATTGCATTCACGTTAGCATCCAGATGACTGACAAGGAGGTCTTGAAGTGAGTACGTTCGTTCTTGATCTTGTTTGCTCAACGATGTCATGATTCAAGTCTCACCTCTCCATGTCATGGCGTATATATCCATTATTGCCTTCGACAAATTATGCTAAACGAGCCAAAATCAAAGAGCCCCTCAGATCTTCATCTGAAGGGGCTCTCATGTTAGTAAAAGTTCCACCTTATTATTGTGGATTTGTTTCACCTTCTCCAGCTTTGCTCTTCTTGAAAGCAGAAGCGAGCACAAGCACTAATCCTGCTGCTGCAATACTAGCCAATACGGTTAGATTAGTTGTAGCTGCATCCACTTCATTGAAATACATCGAATTGCGCAGACCCGATGCCGCGAAACGGAATGGCGTCCACGAATACAGCCAATCGTGCGTTGTCTGCGGCAGAAACTCAGGTGCCATGTTCACCACAGGCAACGAGAAGAACATGAGCAGGATGAGAATCGGCATTGCTGCCATGCCAAGCCAGTTCACCAGTGCGGATTGAAGCAGGAAGAATGCAATCCCTGCAACTAATAACATCAGCCAAGTCCCGCCAGCATCGACAAGCTCCATTCCATACCACGAATGTGCCATCCATACGAGGAAGCCAGAAACCGCAGTCACGAACACGATCCCGATTATCGCTTGCACAATCGTTGTGCCGATTCGTTCCGCTCCTGATTCAGCTGCCTTACGACTTGCGAAGAACAGAATCAGGCTCGTTACCAAGCTTCCGATCCACATAATTTGCGTCAGCATGCCAGGCGCGTTGCCGCTTGCATTGTTCGCGCCGATGGCATGGACGGTTTCTTCTTGCACCGTGAATGGCGTTAACAACGCCTTCGCCGTTCCAACAGGCACGACCTCGGAATTCGTGCTTATTTGCGTCAACAGCTGATTGGATAACTCGCTGCTGATCATTCGCGCCGCCTGACCAAGGATCTGCTTCACCGCGCTTGAGGCTTGTGCGTTCATGCCATCATTCGCAATGATCTTCGCAACTGCTGGCTTAGGAGAGGCAGTTGTTATCGAAGCGACTCCTGCGCTTAGATCAGCTGGAAGCACGAAGGCGCCATAATAATCTTGTTGATCCAGCCCTTCACGCGCCTCCGCCTCTGAGCCTACAATTGTCCACTTGATCGGCAGTGCTGGATTAGCTGTCAGCTTCTCTTTCACCAGTTGACCGACATTAAGCTCCGTCCCGTTAGGCAGACTGACCGCCTGGTCCTCCACAACGAGTGCGACCGGCAGATTTTGCGGCTTCGCTCCAATGACCGAACCCATCATCGCCAGACCGAACACCATTAACACAACGAATATGATGACGATGCCGATCCATACCATCTTTTGCTTAAATAGAGCCATATTAGCTCACTCCCCTTACTTTACGTTAATGAACATGATGTTGATTAAATGCCATGACGTTAATTATAATGAGAGGAACCATCCATTCAATCGTCAATGTTGTGCGCGAATGATAATTATGCATCACTTCAGGTCCGACATGTTCATTATCTTCTTAAATTTATTGTTACAGCTGGTGACTGGAGGCATATACGATGACAGAACGACTAGATCGAAGGCAGGCACGGACCAAACAATTGCTTCGCAGGGCACTTCTCGACATTATTGCCGAGAAAGGCGTGGACGGGATTACCGTCACCGACATTACGAATCGGGCGGACGTCAATCGCGGAACGTTCTATCTCCATTATCAGGATGCGCCGGATATGTTGAATCAAATCATGAGCGATATTACCGCCTCGCTGCTGAGCAAGATGCAGCACATGGACCCTGCCGAGATGAGACAGTATGCACGGAACGATGCTCCTTATCCGAAGCTCGTTGATCTGCTAACCGAATTCGCTCGCAATGCGGATTTCCTGAAAGTCATTCTCGGTCCCACAGGCGATCCTGCCTTCACCGCACGAATCTTAACCGAATTCACTACGCGCATCACCAGTCGGCTCGCAGACTGGCAGCCGATTGACGAGAATATGCTCGTTCCTCGCGATTACCTGATCGCCTATATTTCATCAGCGAACTTCGGCGTTCTGAAGCATTGGCTTAATACGGATATCAAGCTGTCACCGGAAGAGGTTACGCTTATTCTGATGCGCATCTCCAATCTCGGACCGATGACGACAACCGGTACCCCGCATACCAAGTAAAACGTTCGATTGTATAAAACAAACAGCGACGTGCTTAAAACCTCGATAGGTTCCAGCCGTCGCTGTTTTGCGAGATCGAAGTGACTTACTTGAAATAACCCGCCATTTCATCTGGCAGCTTACTCTCCGTATGCGTAACTCCGTAATGACCATCCTTCACCATGACGCCGTAGTTAAAGCCGAACGTGCCGTCTCCGATCAGCAATACCGTATATTCGGTGCCTCTCTCCGATTGTATTTCATTGAAGGGCCCTTGCTGCTTGAAGAGAGCGAGAAAAGCATTCACTTCCTCTTCATTACGCAGTTCCCGCAGCAGCTCACTGCCTCGGTAAATCTGAATTTGTTTGATTGGCTCCTTCGCAATGTCCGTCGGATAATGCGATTTCCCGTTGTCCTCTTGCTGCACATAGATGAGGTAACCCGACAGGTTCGCGACCAGGCCCCCTGGATGACCATCGAATTTTACTGCAATGACATCCTCCTCGGGATAACCGGCGATCTCATAAACAGGAACACCTAATGGGACGACCGAACTTTGCTCCACCTTGCCGATAGCCTTCAATCCATCAAGATCAATCAAGGCCAGTTCCCAAGCATTCAAGTAGTTCTTGCCATCAACTGTGACATAGTCTGGATAGGAGGACTGTTCTGTACTCGGCTCCGAACTGGTCCTAGAGCAGCCTGCTAACACGACAACAATTAGGATTAGGTACATATACAATCGTTTCATCCGCTCACCTCAACTAATTAAACGCAGCAACCGGCCAAAATGTTGTCAACTCCGCACTCCACTTCCGTACCCTTGATCATGCGTTCTTCGTTTGCTGCATGCATGTTTATGCTAATAGCCGATTACTTTACCCAAGATTTCTTCTCTATCGTAAGGACCATATTGCTGACTGTCATTGAAGCCTCTCCAACGAATATCCGCTAAGATAAAATATTCGTTATCTTGCAGTGTCGATGGTTCCTTCAACGAATCATTCTTATCAAATGAAGTATCTTTACCGTAAAATGCATCCAATCTCTTGCCGTTGATGTAGACTTGACCTTTTTTTATGTTAACCGTTTCACCTGGGAGACCTACCACTCTTGCGATGTCCGTATCTTGATACTCCGTTTGTTGTTTGATTCTGAACCATACGATATCGCCTCGGGAAATATTGTTAGTCTTATAGTAATTGATATCAACCAATACTTCTTGACCTAAGCTAAAGGGGTGTCGTCCGTTGTCATAACCAAGATCCGCTAGCATTCCATCCGTTTGAACTTTAACTTTGGTTAGGGCAGGGTCTGGAGACGGAATCGATTTTATTGTCATCTCAGTTGCCGTATCTTTAATTGTCTCTGAGCATCCATTTAGAAACAGCGTTAGTATCATAGTTGAGACAAGTAACAAGAAATTACGATTCGCTCTAAAACTCATATCCATTCCCTCCACTCGATAAAAAAGGAGCATCCGCCCAGTAGGCATGATACTCCTTCGCTGTGTATTCTAGCTGTTCCAGCCTTACTTCTTCTTCGTTGACTTCTGCTCCAACTCACGTGCTTGTTCCGCCTCACGAGTATCGATCGGCGATGTGCTATAGCGCGCGCGCTCATATAACTCAACCAGCGGCTGTGGCAGCGAAGCCGCATCGCCCTTATTGTGCTGAAGCTCGCCAGCCGTTTCTCTTGGCGTCAATTGCGGCTTAGGCGAATAGCCGTGACGCTCGCGGCGCAGCAAGGCGGAACGATACAGATCACGAATACGCGCAGCGTTATCAGGCAGCTTGTCCCACATGTCCTCCGCTCGTCCTCGCAGCAGAGACGAAGACCAACGACGCAGACGTGAAGCTCCTCTCTCGTGTTCGACTTGCTCGACTTCATCCTCATATCCAGCATTCGTCGCGGCAAGCCGTTCTTTCCTTGACAGCCGATGCAGCCACTGTTCAATCCACTTCGCAATAATCGGCAGCTTGCGCAGCAGCTTATAGGCGATCCACAGCGTGAGTACGACGACCAACACGCCGCCGATGAACATCGCGATCTTCTCGAGCAACTCCATGAGCCAGCTTGGATCTTTGGGCGGCTCAATCATCAGATTATTAGCTGGCTCCTGTTCTGGCTGCTCCATAGGAGGCGGTTCTTCAGATGACGTCGCGAACAACCGGCGCAGCAGATCGATAAGTGCATCATATACGCGGCTGACTAGATCACCGATCCAAGGGATCGAAGTAACGAGGAACGCGATGATGGCCACGACCGTAACGAGAACGCGATTGTGCCGAACGATTGAACGCGACACAGGCGCACTGCCGCTGTTGTCTGAGTACGATTCTCTATTCATGTTGCTGTTATTGAATATGAACAAACACAGCACAAGTGTCAGCATCCCGCCGATATTCATCAGCCACACATAACCTTCATGCTCCGTATTATTGCGATACCAGAACGTTAGGATGAAGTACAGGATGAATGAAGAAACATAATAGATCTCACGAAACGATAATATACGTCCATTCGTTGGTCGAACCGTCCCGTGTATCATATAAAATCCGTACACTAGGGCCGTAATAACACCAGCCGAAGATAGACCAAAGTTGTAATATACATACGCAAGTACGATGACAACAATTAGCGTCTCCGGAATCCAACGCCACCACCGTGCCAGCAGTCTGCTAAGCCCATCCCCTGCCATGTGGGCGATTGGGACAAGCACCATCCATAATACGCGGTCATCATCAGGGATGACCTTGAGCGCTAATGCAATAACAGCAGGCAGCAGCAGCAACGTCAAGAAACAAGCTCGCAGCAGCATTCGAAGTCCAATGCTCCACCAAACATTCGAGGTGATCATGAAGCATTCGCCTCGCTCTCTGGATACAGCTGCTTGATGACAACACGATGACCTTCAACTGTCAGTAGATCGATCGCCTCAATGACACGATCATCAGTATGCGTTGTGAGCAGCAGCAGATCAGTCGGACGATCTAGCCGTTCCGACAACAACAGCAGATAATCATAGAACGACATCTGACGTTCGATAACCAGCATCGACATCATCTCCAGAATTCCGTACAAATGCGCTTCACCGCCAGATGGAGGCGCATAGATAACCGATTGCAGATCGTCGACAAGCATGCCGTTGCTGGCGAATCCCGCTTCCATCCCGTTGCGGATGAGATGACTCGCCGTACCCGCTGCAATACGGATGCCTTGCTCAATCGTCTCGACATCATTAATCGTCTTCCACACTTCTGCGTGATCCTCTACATTAAGGACGATTAGAACGCTATAATCAGCCGTCGTATCGAGCTGATGCACCTGCAGATCGCCAGTACGCGCCGTGGCGTTCCAGTTCACCTGACGAAGCGAATCACCCGAACGATATGGCCGAACGCCAATTCGACGGAATGGGTCCTCTACGACCCATCGTTTCACCGACATATCGCCTTGCCAGCTGCGCGGCGGAAGCGCCAGATCCTCAGGCAGCACTAGCTGCGGGTAAACGATCAACCGTTCTGAGAACGTCAGCGTATTGGAATCTGCGCTTAGTCCGAACAAATCACCTGCAGTCAGCGTCACCGTCGATAGTTCATAGCAGCCACGGCGTGCAGCCGTAACGTGATGCGTCCTCCGTATGCGACGCCAGGGCATAAGACTGAAGAAGCTGCGATGATTTTGCTGGAATTGACCCGAACTAATATCCAAGTTCGAAGCATGATCGTGACCAAATCGCAGGGAAGCGCTGAGCAGCGATTCAACCCGCAGCCACGGAAGCGGGAAACGTTTCTCGTTCGCGATCGTCTCCACGAGCGCGACCTCATCCCCTTCGTAGCAGGTTCGGCGGTCGAACTGTCGACTGTAAGTGACGCGGCGCAGACCCATCGCTTTGAAGATCCGATTCTGAATGACTACTATGAGGGCACTTATGAGAAGAAACCAATACGCCGTCATCTGCTTGCTCCTCTACGAATGCAGCCGCTCGGCAGGCACTTCGACGCTGTCCAGCACGCGTTCGATAATCCGCTCCGCTGCGAATCGGTCGCCGCGTACACGTGCCGAGCTTTTCAAGACGAGTCGGTGCGATAATGCCGGAACGGCGAGCTTCTTCACATCATCAGGAGTGACAAAGTCACGCCCGCTAAGCGCCGCATGCGCCTGCGACGCTCCCATGAGCGCCTGCATCGCGCGGGGGCTGACGCCCGTCGCCACTTCCTCCAGCGTACGCGTATGCTCGCCGATGGCAACGATATAACGCAGCACATCCTCGTTAACCTCGATCTGCGAAACCGCGCGCTGCGCTTCGATAATCGCATCGGCGGAAGCGACTGGCTTCAAGCTCTCCAGCGGCTTCGTGCCTTTGAACCGACTTAAGATACGTACACTTTCTTCAGACGTTGGGTAGCCCATATGAAGCTTGAACAGGAACCGGTCAAGCTGCGCCTCTGGAAGCGGGAACGTACCTTGCTGCTCAATTGGGTTCTGCGTGGCAATAACCATGAAAGGCGGCTGCAGCCGGTGCGTTTCGCCGTCGATACTAATCTGCCGCTCCTCCATACATTCCAGCAAGCTCGATTGCGTTCGCGGCGTAGCGCGGTTGATCTCATCGGCAAGCAGCAGATTCGTAAACAATGGCCCTTGACGGAATTCGAATTCGCCAAGCTTCTGATTATAGAAGTTAATGCCGCTCAGATCGGACGGCAGCAGGTCCGGGGTGAACTGAACGCGCTTGAAGCTGCCGCTGATCGACAATGCGAGCGACTTGGCAAGCAGCGTCTTGCCCGTGCCTGGCACGTCTTCGAGCAGAACGTGTCCTGAAGTTAGCAGCGCAATGAGCAGCTTATCGATCATCGCCTCCTTGCCTACGATGACTTGTCCAACATTCGTACGAATTTGTTCGGCTAATGCTTGTACGGAATGGATGCTCATAGTCTGTTGTCTCCTCTAATGGTCATATATTTAACTATATTAACGAACTTAAACTTGAAATTGTTCAGCGCAGCGCACTAGGCCACAGCACAAGGCGTTGACCGTCTCGCTCCGCTCCGATGGTGCGCAGCTCTTCGCTGATGGCACAATCCAAGATCGGCTGGCCATTCCACAGCTCGATTACGATCTTGGACATGCGCTGGCGGCGCAGAATAGCAGCTAGAGACGTCCGAAGCTCATTCAGCATAGATGGATCATGTAAATCCGATGCATCGTCTGTGCGATTCGGGTCAGCGTCAGCAGAGGAGGATGAATTAGCGGTTCCTGAATCCATCATGTGGATGCGTCTGCCGTTATTTTCGATCCAGAACAACCACCGATCCCCTCGAAGCACAAGAAAATGACCAGCCTTGCGCGCGAATGCGCAGGTCGATGCCTTGGGCCAATCAGCAATGATTCCATACGGATTCGCCGGATCGACCGACGCTAATACCGTCACTCCGCTGTCTGCAGAGAGAGGCACTGGCGCTCTGACCGCTTCTGCGATCTCAGACGTCGTGAATTGCATCGATGCCTCGCCGTCGACGAACGTTCCGCGCGTAACGGTTCCCCATTCCTCCAACTGCTTCAACACAGGGTGCAGCGCATCCCATGGCAGCGGAGAGACGGCGGCTATCAGCTCCTTCGTGACAATGCCATAGTTGTCCAGAAGATGACGCACCCAATGCATAGCGGAGGATGGAGTCCCGCTTCCCGCTCCGCCACCTGATGATTGAATGACTGGGTCTTCATTACCTGCTAATGATCCTGTCCAATACCAGCGGCCAAGACCTGATCCAGCGCGAGCCCAATCCGCTTGCTTCTTCCCGGCGTGCAGTCTTAGCGGAGCGAATTGATCATTCGATGCCTGGCCTTCCCATACAAGCTCCAACAAATTCGTGAGCATATCGGTGGGCGATATCCCCGCATCGCGTGCTAACTTCGTCAAGAAGCTGGCACCGCCTGCCTGCAGCTGCTGCAGCAGCGCTGGCTGAGAAGATGCTTGCGCATCCAGATCGGTTAAGTAAGGCGCATACAACGGTTTACTTTCGGCTAAGAAGAAAGCGACTCGGCCTTCTTTCTCACCGCTCGGCTTCCGTCCGAGCCAGATGACATCCCCCGTTGCGCACAACAAGTCCAGCTGCTCCGGCCGATAATCCAACAATCGCGATGGGAAAATAATCGTCTCCCAATGCGACAGCGGCAGAAACAGTCCCTGCAGCTTGCTGATTACGGCGCGTAAGCCTTCCTCGCCGCGCTGCTGCGTGCCGCCAAGCGCATATTGGCGCATTGCCATCTGTACGAACCATCGATTCGGATGAGCGGGCTGCGACCTCTTGCGCGCTTCGCCGATCGACAATCGAATAAGACGCTGAGCCGTTCGTCGACCTGTCCACAGCCGTTCTTCCGGCCCATCCGCGAACGGTGCCTGCTCTACTTTACCTTGTTCAATAAGCGCATCTACCGCTTGTCGAGCATCTCGCAATGTTAACTTCGGGTATCGTTCACACAACGATGGTTCCGTGAATGACAGTTCATGTTCGGCATAACGACCTATTATGAATGAAATAGATGACGCTTCAGTCGGAAAATGTGCGTAAACCTCCAGTTCGTCGCGGCATATCCAGCGAAGCATGCTGCCACTGCCAACGTCTTCTGCAGCTGTATCGCCAAGCTCTACTTGCGTAATGGCGCCTCGCTCGCTCAGCTCAGCAATCAGCGGCAGCACCGATTCGCCGCCCGCCTTCACAAGCTCGTCCGTCCCCATGTCGCCTCGCTGCTTCAGCAGCGATAGTACATCGTCTGGTGCAGTCAGCTGCCCCGCGAGCTCCGTCATTCTGCGGCGTTCAGCCTCGAGCATCTCGGCAGTAACCGCGCCGCGAACGGCTTCCTCGCCGAACACACTGCCCGCAAGCTCGCGGCTTACGCTCAGCAGCTGCATCCGAACGCTGTCGTCTAAGCCATCGCCTTCGTATATTCGCATGCTGACGTAATCTGCAATGAACTGCGTTGCCATCGGTGAAGGGTACTGTGTCTCACGGATTTCGAAACCGATTTCTCCGGTACCAATCGCCTCGAGCACGCGCTGCAGCCCTTCGACGTCGAGAAACCGATTCAAACACTCCCGCATCGCCTCATCCAAGAATGGGAAGTCCGATGCATACGGCATCGCTTCCTTCAGCAGCTCCTCGCTGCGAAGCCGTTTCTGCCAGAGCGGCGTACGCGTGAAGCTTCGCGACAGCAGCAGCGATGTTTCGGCCAGATGACGGAATGCGATAGCGAGCAGCGGCGAACCCGTAATTGCCTCCATGAGCAGCGGCTCCACATTACTCGGCGTTACATGCCAGATCGACTGCAGCCAAGATGGATCCCATTCCGATAGAACGAATTCGATGCCGTTGTCCTTCGCATTGCCGTACAACCGATAGGGCAGCAATTGTTCGAACTGCCGCTCGATAGCGAGCAGCCAAGTCCGATTGAGCCGTCTGCCCAGCCAGTTATGAATAATGACATGCGTTTTATTCGAGACATCCTGATAGTACTCGACAATAATACGCCGATCGGTCGGCAGGCCAACGAACGCATGCTGCGCTTTCACATAGTCTACCAAGCTATAGGCGGACGTGCCGTCCATCCCGTAAGCTGCCATCAACCAATCGGCCGTCTCATTTTCAGTGACGGTTCGAGCAAGCGGCTGATCCTCTATCTGAACATTAACGACAGCATCACTGTTCGTTACATTATCATGCGTCGTGCCTTCATCCGTGGACAGACGTTCCTCCATCTCTCGTATGAATGAACCAATCTTAAGTCCCAGCGCCGATGACCGGCCCATCGCTTCATTGTTCCAGAACGGAATTTCGCTGAAGCTGTTCGCCGCTTCCGTCACATAGACGCGGTCTCGATCAATGCGCCTAATCATCCAGCTGTTCGTGCCAAGCTGGAATACATCGCCGACATTGCTCTCGTGTACATATTCTTCATCCAGTTCGCCTAGATGGACGCGGCTCTCCAGATGATGGACCGGGTAAGCGGAAGTACTCGGTATCGTACCCGCCCCAGTCATTGCAGCGATGCCGCTGCTTCTTCGCCCCGACAGCACGTCGGTATCCCGATTCCAGTCGAGCAGCGGCCGAGCGAATGGATAGAAGCCGCTTAGCACTTGAAGCATCGCAAGCACTCTCGAATAAGGAATGAGCCGGAACGTATCGCTGCGCGTGACGAGCTGATAAAGGGCCGTCGTCGTCCATTCTCCGCCTGCCACCATCGAAACCGTGTGCTGCGACAGCACATCCAGCGGATGACGCGGAATCTGAATCGGCTCAATCTCCCGCTCCGCGACGAGCTTCGCTAGAACGGCTGACTCGGCCAACGTCCCTCGCTGCCGTACGACAATGGCGCCGCGGCTAATGTCGCCGACGGAGTGCCCTGCGCGGCCGATTCGCTGAATGCCGGATGCGGCGTCGAATGGCGGGTCGATCTGGATCACGAGATCGACATGTCCTACATCGATGCCAAGCTCCAGCGAAGACGTCGCGACGATGCAGCGCAGCTCGCCGGACTTGAGCAGCCGCTCTGCTTCCAGCCGCCGCTCCTTCGCCAGACTGCCATGATGGGCGCGGCTCAGCTCATAGCCCGCGGCATCATTCAGCCGCAGGCAGACGCGCTCGCACAATCGGCGGCTGTTAACGAAGATGAGCACCGTTCGGCAGCGTTCCATTAGCGTGAACAGCCGCTCCAACAGCGGCTGCCATACCGCTTCGCGCGTCTTCATCGGCTTAGACAGGTCCGGCATCGTAACAAGCACCTGCATCGCCTTCGTCATCGCGCTCTCAATAATCGCGACCTGTCTTGGCACATAGCCGAGCGGGTGCGGTAAACGCTCTTCATCATCCGCGTCGGAGGGCATATCAAATAATCCGACAACCTGTCCATCCGCCGCTTCCGATGAAGGCTCCCAGCCGCCTAAGAAGCGGGCGACTCGCCACATCGGCTTCTGCGTAGCCGATACGCCAATCCGTTGAAACGGCTGGTCGCACAGCTCTGCAAGCCGCTCAAGCGACAGGGACATATGTGCGCCGCGCTTATCCGAGGCAAGATCATGGATTTCATCCACGACGACGTATTGAACCGTGCGAAGCATCGAGCGACCCTGCTCAGACGTGAGCAGAATGTAAAGCGATTCCGGCGTTGTGAGCAGGACATCAGGCGGACGTTTCGCCATCGACGCTCGCTGGGACGATGGCGTATCCCCTGTGCGAACCGCACAGCGTATACCGGGCCAATTCGGCTCACGGTCCGCCGCGCTGCGATCGATTGCTTCTATGAAGGAGACGAGATTATAGTGCACGTCGTTATTAAGCGCTTTCAGCGGCGAAAGGTACAGCACCCTAACACCGGCGCGCGGCTTGGACGGAAGTATTTTGCCAAGAACAACGTTATTAAGACAAGGCAGCAGCGCTGCAAGCGTCTTGCCTGAGCCCGTAGGGGCTGCAATTAATGTATGCTGACCGTCTTGAATCGAAGTCCATGCGCGAGTCTGCACATCGGTCGGCTGACCGAACGCCCCGCTGAACCAATCAGCGATGACGGGATGAAACGTTTGAAGCGGTGAGTTGTTCAACGTGTGATCAGCTCCTGCTTATTCTCTTGTTCTCCTTATTATACCAGCAGACGACAGATCAATCTATGTCGAACCTCCTCCTATCGAATACTTGTTCTCCCTCCTGAAGCGGGCGTATAATGGAAAAGATTACGAACGGCTCACAGCCGCCCCATCCATGAAGCAAGGAGCTGACCGCCGACATGAACGTCATTAAGATTAAAGACCGCCAAGAGCTGGACCGGAAAGTGCCGCTCATGCCTTGGTACGTCGACAAATTCATTCAGTTCAAGCTGCCTGACCTGTCGCCTTCTTCCCTGCTGGAGTATGTGCGCGATTATGATACGTTCTTCTCCTATTTGCTGGCGGAAGGACTCGCAGAAGGACCCGCGCTCAAGGATATAAAGCTTGAAGAGCTGGAGCGTCTCCATATGGACAGCATCGATGCATTCCGTATGTTTCTGATGACGCGAGTTGAGCATAACAACAAACGGGTGTCGGTTACCCGCAAGCTGTCCTCGCTCCGCTCGCTGTTTCACTATTTGAGCCAGATTGCGGAGGACGAGAACTTTTATCCGCTGCTCAAGCGCAATGTCATGGCCAAGGTATCGATCAAACGCACGCACAAACCGAAGGATACGGCTGCCAAGCTGGAGGGCAAGCTGCTGCAAGAGGAAGAAATTTCGGCGTTTCTCGCCTATGTCAGCCACGATTACGAGCATGATGTTGCGACGAACAAGCAAGCGCTGTACAGCTATCAGTTGAACCGTGTGCGCGACACTTGCATCATCAGCCTCATTCTGCACTCCGGTCTCCGCGTCTCTGAAGTCGTGAATTTGAACGTGGACGATATTGATCTCAAGAAGAAGCTGACTTATGTGTTTCGAAAAGGTAAGAACGACGATACGTTCAAGACGCCAGTCTACTTCCGTCAAGACGCGGTCGACGAATTGGCCAGCTATCTGCAAATCCGCGATACCTCCTATAACGCGCCAAAACGCGAGAAGGCCTTTTTCCTCGCCATTGCGAACGGCAAGAAGGAAGGCTCGCGCATGACGAAGCGAGCTATTCAAGAGATGGTCATCAAATACGCGAAGCGATTCGGCAAGCCTTATCTGTCGGTCCATAAGCTGCGGCACTCTTTTGCAACGGATTATTATTTGCGCAATGATATATACAAGACACAAGAACAGCTCGGCCACGCGTCGCCAGAGACGACGCAAATCTATGCCCATCTGACCGACCGTACGATGGCTGAGGCGATTGACCATAATTCATGAGCAGGAAATGAGGAGACAACACCATGAAGCTTAGCGTACTCGACCAATCCCATATCGCAGAAGGCCGCACGGCGAAGGATGCGTTAATGGAGACTACACGACTGGCACAGGAGGCCGATCGACTCGGCTTCCATCGGTATTGGATATCGGAGCACCACGCGACAAGAGCGCTTGCGCATTCCAGCCCGGAAGTGCTGCTCGCGCATCTGGCTGCTCATACGAAGCGGATTCGGCTCGGCTCGGGCGGCGTCATGCTGCCGCATTACAGCGCTTATAAAGTAGCGGAGAACTTCCGCCTGCTCGAGGCGCTGCATCCTGGCCGGATCGATATCGGCCTCGGCCGCGCGCCAGGCGGCATGCCGCTCTCGACTCGCGCGCTGCAAGAAGGCAAGTTCACGACCGTCGACCGCTATCCGCAGCAGGTAGCGGACCTCATCACCTATCTGCGCGACGAGACAGGTCCAACGCATGCTTACCCGGGCTTGTTAGCTGCTCCAGTGATCGAGACGATACCTGAGCTATGGCTGCTCGGTTCCAGCTTCGAGAGCGCTCGAATTTCGGCTAAGCTTGGCCTTGGCTTCGGCTTCGCTCAATTCTTCGGCGTTCCAGGCGGCGAACAAGCGATCCGCGGCTATCGCGCGAACTTCCAGCCTTCATCGTTCAACGACAAACCACACGCACTCGCTGCGGTCGCTGTTTTCTGCGCAGATACGCAGGAAGAAGCAGAACGAATCGCGAAGAGTACTTCGCTATTCTTCCTAATGCTCCATCGAGGAGGCAGACTCGATTATTTCCCTTCTGTCGAGACAGCAGAAGCATATCCGTATGATGAGATCGATATTGAGTTTCTCAACCAGCGCCGCAGCAATATGATCGTCGGAACCCCCGACATCGTTAAGCAGAAGCTCGAGGACATCCGAGAGCGGATGGATGCCGATGAGCTTATGATCGTAACGAATACGCACAGCTTCGAGGCGCGGATTCGCTCGTTCCAGCTTGTTGCCGAAGTGTTCGGCATGCAAGGTTAATGTCGTTAAATGCGAAAGCGGCCTGCTCATCGGTGAACCGTCACCGATGAGCAGGCCGCTTTTTAACTCCTTTGACTAAATTTGCGACTACTACAAAGTGTTCAATAATACTGTTGTTTCCTTTACTGAGATGTCTATGTACGCTGTGATTCTGTCTAAACTATATAGTTCCAATGATTCGGATTCCTCTTGCGCTCGCTCTTCCTCTATCAAATCGTTATTTAGTTGACTTACTAATTCAGGAATGAATCCACTATATAGTCCTTTAATGGATACGTCATCCGTATGAGAGGTGTTGATTAAGGGAGTTAATTTAAATCGCTGCAATAAAATCTTGTTTAACTTCTTGAAATCTCGATAGCCTTTCTCTACAGCAGCTTGTCTCTCATTCTCAGGAAGGGGTTTTATGTATTCGTAATACATCGTCTCGTACCAAATATAATCGGCTACTAAATGACTTAAATATCCAATATAGAATTCATCATGAAAACCATGCTTGTAATCATGAATAAATCGCTTGTAATTGACTCTGCGTTTTCCCGAACTTATTATTTCGACTAGATGTGTGTATGATTTTGAAGTATTGATTGGATGAGTTAAATCTGGCGCTTGACCACCCAAATGTAGTCTAAATTGATTGCTGCAATTTTTGAGCTTGTTGATCTCACTGGTAATAGCATAGTGCATCACTCTTGAACCCATTTCCCTCCTCCTTTAAGACCATTTGACGTTTGTATCTACACGTTAATTACACGAAAACGGCCTGCCTAAACGATGATGTCTCACCGAGCACAGACCGCCTCTTTTTCAAGGTCATTATTGATCGGGTATTTGTACCCTATACTCTTCCAGCTCGTCATCCGTAAAAGCTGCGTTCTTGTACCGAATCGTCCACATCGTTGTTTGTTCATCATATGTCACTTCTTTGATAACGAGGATGTTAATATTCGCAATCTTCTGATCCAGAAGGGCTTTACGTATGACTTCATCTTGTGTAAGTGTTGCCGTTGCAGGTTTGCGGATTTCAGACATTGTCACCTTTGTTGCCATTCCTTGACCTGGATAAGATGTCTCTATACCGCCATTAAACCAAACTTCGACATGTTGACCTATCTTAATATTAGGGGGCATATTCGATACCCATATTGCATCATAGAACTCTTTATTCGATTCATTTATTTGTCTGCTTATTGGCGTAACGATTAGAGCTCTTTGCTTTTCAATCTTCGTCACGTATCCAGTAAAATCAGAATTCACAGTACTCTCTGTACTACTACTTGATTCCTTCCCCTCACCACAACCAACGACTAGAAATACCAGCATACATAGGATTGATAATCCAATCATTGATTTTTGCATTCCGCATACAGCCCCTATTTCATTTAGTCCTGACCTTAGATGAACAATGGTTAGTCATTATTTTCAAAAGACATTCTTTCTTGGATCAAATGATAACCATCCGCATCATGTTTGATAATTTTGATCATGTCACTGTTGTTTTCAATAATCCACACTGTATCTTTATCAACTTGCACGGTGGCAAACGGCTGCGGCGTTGGTTGAATAGGGATCCCATTAACAGTTACAAACTCATCATCAGTACTTACAACTTTATTCACAGCCCAGATTGTCAAGAATGTAAGCCATACCATTATTACAAGCATAAAGCCATGCTTCTGCGACATGTCTTTCCCCTCGTTTTCCCAGAATATGGTTGCACCTATTAGACGTTACATTCTTAATAATGTTGCACTAGAATATCTGTTTGCTAGTGACCACTGAGTAACTGCCTATCTGAATTCAGCTGAATCTGGTCCCATAAGCGGGGAGCGTCTCAGCAGATGCTTAATAACCCATCCATGGTTGTCAATGAGAACACCTTTCGCTAGATCTTGACAAGCATTTTCAATGAGCCAAGCCCACCACATTGGCGTTAGTAGTTCCCATTCCTCAGGTTCAAGTGGGGTAATCCTTCTCTCTATTTGCCTTGCCGCGTCAACTCGGCAAGCTGATCCCACTGCTGCTCGGTGACCTCGAGCAAGTCGTTAAACTGGCCCGCGCCCAGCAGCCACTCGCCACCGTCAATGGTGACGACTTCTCCATTCATGTAAGCGGCGTAATCGGAGATCAGATAAGCAGCCAGATGGGCAAGTTCCTCCTTGTTGCCCACCCGCCTTAGCGGAATGCGGTTTATCATCTTCTCCTCCAGCTCCGGAGTCGGAGAAAGCCTGGACCAAGCGCCTTCTGTAGGAAAAGGGCCCGGCGCGATGGCGACCTGGCGGATGTCGTGGCGGGCCCATTCCACTGCAAGCGAACGCGTTAGAGCCAATACGCCTGCCTTGGCTGCTGCAGACGGCACGACGAACGCCGATCCGCTGGACGCATATGTCGTCACAATGTTAAGCATGGTGCCGCCACGTCCTTGCTTGATCCACCTTTTGCCGACTTCCAGCGTCGAATAGAACGTACCATGCAGCACGATGTTGAGCACCGCGTCGACGGCCCGAGGTGAAAGTCGTTCAGTCGGGCTGATGAAATTACCCGCCGCATTGTTGACAAGTACGTCGATATGCCCGAAACGCTGCTCCACCGCATCGACAAGCTCCTGGATTTGCACAGGATCCCGAACATCACAGCGATGATAGAATACGGGGTTATCTTCCGTGCCCATCTCATCGGCTGCTTGTTTCAGCACGTCTTCTCGGCGGCTGGCAATGGCAAGATGCGCCCCCAGCTCAAGGAACATCTCTCCCATCGCACGCCCGAGCCCGGTCGCGCCTCCTGTTACAAGAACGACTTTATCCTTGAGCAAATCTTTTGCAAAAGGTCCCATTCGGCTATTCTCCTTTGTGGAAGGTTATTAGACGAATTAAAATACAGGGGACTGCTTACCATCCATACCAGGCATTCCAGTTGGAAATATCATGCCAAGTATGCCTACACCCCCATAGGAGTTGTACTCGCTCATAAAATCACTCTTTTGTCTAAGCACTGAAAGCTCATGTATGGAGAACAACAGATAGTTTTTACTTCGATGATATACGGGCTCCAAAGGCGTTTTTCTCTGAAAATTTTCAACTTCTTTCTTGAGTACCCAATTCTCGAAATCGATACGATTCGGGTTTGTCCACATCAGTACAAGCAATATCACACCAACCAGAAGTATTTGCCATCTCACGACGACCCTCCCCACACAGCAAGTACACTTTAACCTATGTCGTGTCCCATGAAAGATGACTTGTTTTCTCATAACTGGAAGGTCAATTGAAACCTATCTTCTCACTCTACGACAAAAAAGACAGCACCCGAAGGCACTGTCTCTCCAACAATCCTAACCTTACATTTACTTCAACGCCGCCGGCAGCTTCACCGCCTGCAGCATTCCTTTGCTTTGCACAATGATCATGCCGTTCGTCTTCAGCGTCGGACCGAAATAGCGGGAGTTCGTCTTCACCGAGAACAGCGGCTTCGTCGTTGCATAATCGTAGGCGTGGAAGACGCCGTCCGATTGGCCGATGTACACGCCATTGCCATAAATATCGGTCTGCACAGCCGGATTGTCCGTCTGCCAGCCAATGACCTGACCATTCGCCAGCTTCATCGCAGCAAGCGTACCCGTCATATAGTTGCGGTACAGCATCCTTTCACCGTGCACCGCATACATCGGATAAGCATCCTTCATCAACTGCCCCCACGTCTGAAGCGGCGCCGCATTCGGCTTATATTGACTGAAGTCGTAGAGCGCGAGCTTCTCCCCTTGGAAAATGTAGAGCTTATCGCCATCCAGCATTGGAGCACCAGTCACGCCATATTGTGTGGACTGCGTCGGGTCGAACTTCCTCGTCCAGCTATAGGTGCGCGTCCCCTTCACTTCGCCGGTACGAGCATTGATCGCGTTCATGATAAGCGATTCACGAATCTGGCCATCGTCCGTCAGATCGTAATCGCCCATGTTATAGCTGTCCTGCACGGAGTAGAGCAGACCGCCTCGCACCGCGATCGGTTCCTGTGCTTTGAATCGTTTCCACAACAGCTTGCCTGACTTCGCATCGTATGCATTAATCTGAGTGGAAGACAACGCTCCCTGAACGAGATAAGTACGGATGATAACGCCATCAACAAGCTGCAAGCCTTCGAATCCCGCCGAGTATTCAGCCCCTGTCTCAACCGTCTTCCAGTTCAGTGCACCAGTCGCTGCGTTGAATGCATACAGCTTCATGCCAGCTGTGACGTAGATCGCATCCCCGATTCGTTCGATCGATTGAACGCCATTCACCTTCATGGAAGTCGTCCATTTTACCTTGCCAGCAGCGGCGGATACTGCTGCAATTCGTCCATCGCTTAACGTGCCATATACTGTTCCCTGCGTATAGGTCAGCAGCGGCCGCCAGCTATTGCCGTTCGCCCAGAGCTGCTTGCCTGTGACAGCATCGATTGCAACGATATGTCCTTTACTATCTATGGCGATTACGCGTCCATCTTCTGCAATGGCAGCATGCGGTTCAATTCCATTATACGAGGAGTTCCAGTTGCTGATCGGCAGCGACCATTGCGGCGTCTTGAACGGCGCGTTGAGTTCATAAGTGCCCCAATTCTCCGATACGACAGGCTGATCAGCCAATACGAACTGCGTATTGGATTCCGGCAATGCTCCGAACAATAGAAGAGCTGTCGCAGTCGCACCCACGAACAACTTGGACCATAGCGGCATCACCTTGTTCAACTTCTGCTTCATCCGAAAGCTCCACTCCTCTTATGTAAACTTTAATCTGAATTATGTCTCATTCACACCACAACAGACGTTTTACCCTTACAAATGGTTGCATCGAAATAAAAAAAGCAGATTACGGAAAAAGTCCGTAATCCGCTTCAGTTTCAACTACCCAACCTGTTGCTCCGATTTCTCGTTCAACACTTCGTTGAACGATTGCTGCATGAGCACCTGCGATTGGACCAGATTCGCGTACAAGCCGCTCGTCTTCATCAATTCGTCATGCGTGCCGAGTTCTGTAATGCTTCCGTCTCGTACGACGACGATCAGATCCGCATCGCGAATCGTCGATAGCCGGTGCGCAATAATGAACGCCGTCCGGCCTTCCAGAACCCGAGCCAATGCGGCTTGAATGTGCTGTTCCGTCTCCGTATCGACGCTCGACGTCGCTTCATCGAGAATAAGGATGCGCGGATCGCTCAGCAAGACGCGTCCGAATGCAAGCAGCTGGCGTTGTCCGACGGACAGCTTGCTGCCGCGTTCTTCCACCTGCGTCTCATATCCATCAGGGAATTTGCTCACGAATTGATCGATCCGTACGCTCTTCGCCGCTTCGAGCAGCTGCTCATCCGTTGCATCCTCATTGCCGTAGCGCAAGTTCTCTTCAATGGTTCCGGAGAAAATGAACGAGTCCTGCAGCACGATTCCCATCTGGCTGCGCAGCGATTCGAGCGTAACGTCTTTCACATCGTGACCGTCAATCTTCACTTGACCGCCTGTCGCATCATAGAACCGCATGAGCAAGTTGACGATCGTACTTTTGCCGGCTCCTGTCGGACCGACGATGGCGATGCGCTGACCTGGCTTCACCTTCAGGTTTATCCCGTGAAGCACTTCCGGTTTATCCGGCCCATACTGGAACGCGACATCCTTGAACTCGACCTCGCCGCGAATCGGAGGAAGCTCCTTCGCATTCGCCGCATTTTTCACCTCTGGTTCGGTATCAAGGATCTCAAACAAGCGCTCCGCGGAAGCCATTGCAGACAGCAGCTGGCTGTATACTTTGGACAATGCGCTGATCGGTCCCCAGAACCGCCATAAGTAGTTGATGAACGCCATCACGAAACCGATCGTTAACGCGCCATCAATTACACGTTTTGCTCCAAACCAAACGACAATACACGTGCCGATCATCCCGATCAGCTCAACGAGCGGCCATACGGTCGATTCCAATCGAATAGCGCGCATGAATGCCGACTTGTTGTTCGTGTTAATCTCGTTAAATTTCTTGTCATTCGCCTGCTGACGCGAGAATGCTTGCACGACACGCATGCCTTGAATCGTTTCATTCACATTGCCGTTAATCGCGGACATCGTACGTCTAGACTTTGACCACGAGCCTTCAATCTTTGGACGAAGCTTGTTAACGATCAAGTACAGCATTGGGAACGTAATGAAGGACAGCAGCGCAAGCTGCCAATCCATCCAGAACAGAATCGCGACGATGCCGACTAGATGCGTAACCTCCATAACGGTCGTGATCAGTCCGCCGTTAACCAGCTCCCCGATCGCATTCGTGTCGTTCGTAATCCGCGACATGATTTTACCGGCTGGACGACCATCGAAGAATCGGAAGGACAATGTCTGTAAGTGATTGAACAACTGCTGCCGCAGATCGAACAATACCCGCTGACCTGTGAAGTTGATCAGCTTCGTATGTAAGTATCCGAACAGCCAGCCTATGAACCGGAATACAAGCAGCGAAACGCCGATCCAGGTAATGAGCTTCATATCGTTCTTAACGATGCCGTAATCGATCAAATAACCGAGCATAAGCGGCTCAGCAAGACTAAGCCCCATGTTAAGCAGCACGATGAAGATGACGATGCCGAGCGTTCGCCGATACGGTAGTACGTAGCGGAATAGCCTGCGCATGTATGCGAGCTGAAACGGCTTTTCCTCCAGTTCGTCTTCCGAATCCCATTCGACTTGACTCACTGGTACTCCCCCTCTATATAGTTATTGGTATTAATCATTAGCATGATGAAATTATGATGATTGCTGCAACTGCGCGCCTTTTCGATTATTAACATCATTAATGACCTGACGCTGTCGCCATCTCTTGCCGCTCCAACAGTCTGCGGAAGAAGCCATCTTGTTCATTCAACTCTCGGTGCGTGCCCTGCTGCACGATTCTGCCATTGTCCAGGACGATGATGCGGTCCGCACGGCGAATCGATGATAAACGCTGAGCAATGATGAATGTTGTACGGCCCTTCATGACTTCAAGCAGTCCTTCATGAATCGCAGATTCGGTGGCCGTATCCACGCTTGCCGTCGCCTCATCGAGTACAAGAATCGGCGGATCCATCAGAATCGCACGTGCAAGCGCGACACGCTGGCGTTGTCCGCCGGACAGGCCGACGCCGCGTTCGCCGATCAACGTATCGTAACCGTAAGGCATGTTGACGATAAATTCATGGATTTGCGCCTTCTTAGCCGCATTCTCGATCTGCTCTTGCGTTGCATCTGGACGACCGAACGCAATGTTATCACGGATCGAAGCGGAGAACAGGAATGTCTCTTGCGGCACGATGCCGATGCTTCGACGAAGCCCTTCGAGCTCATAGTCTTTAACGTCTATGCCATCGATCATCACCGAGCCGTCCGTTACCTCATAGAAGCGGGACAGAAGAGCGATAAGGCTGCTCTTGCCGGAACCTGTAGCTCCGAGCACGGCTATAATCTCGCCTTGTTTGATATCAAGCTGAATGTTATGAAGCACTGCGCTGTCTGGCTTCGATAGCTCCTGTTCAGAAGCAGCGGCCGCTTCTTGCTTGCCAGCGTCTCCCGTCTGGTCTTCATCCGACTTCTTATCGAAGGCGAAGGTGACGTTCTGGAACTTCACAGCGCCGCGAATATTGGACGTATCGATTCCGCCGTCTGCGGGCGATTCGATCTCGAACTTCGTATCGAGCACCTCGAACACCCGAGGGGCTGCCTTCAGCGCTTGCTGGAAGATGTTGATCTGCCAGCCTAACATGTTAAGCGGCCAAATAATTCCCCACGTATACCATTGGAATGCCATGAACGTACCGAGCGACATCTTATCGTTTGCAACATAGACAGCCCCGACCCAGATCATGATAAGGAACGTCATGCCGCCCAAGAAGCCCATCAGCGGGAAAGCGTTTGCTTCCAGCTTCGCGCGCTGCATGTTCGTCTCGAAGTTCTGCTCGTTTCGTCCAGCGAACTTGCTCTTCTCCTTGCCTTCGCTAGCGAAGGCTTTCACGACGCGAATGCCGGAGATATTCTCTTGCAGCGTAGTCGTCAACCGACCCGCCTGCTCACGGATTTTGCCCCAAGCCGGACCAACCTTGTTGCTGAACACCCACATGACAAGCAGCAGCACCGGAATCGGACTCAAGCTGAGCAGCGTGACCTGCCATTGCATGGAACACATGAAGATCAGCGTACCAACGAATGTAGCCATTCCCGCCACAAGCATCATCCCGCCGAATCCGACGAAGTTCTTCACGGCTTCAATATCGCCAGTCATCCGAGACATCAGCTGACCGGTCTGCGCTTTGTCGTAATACTTGAAAGGCAGTCGCTGCAAATGGGCGTACATCTGCTTCCGAAGCGTGAATACGACGTTCTGTCCGATCAACTCTTGCGTGTACCCTTGCACGAAGTTGCCGAAACTCTTGCCCAACTGCAAGCCGAACAGTGCCAATACTAACAGTAGAACCATGTTCATGTCGTTCTTGCTTATGCCGTCATCGAACACTTTGCGCAGCACCCACGGCGCGAGCAAATCGATCAGTGTTGCGAGAAACATGAGTGCCAGCGTTGCGACAGCCAGCCAGGCGCTCGGTCTTACGTATTTCAGTATTCGAAGTAACGTTGCCAACCTTCTCTCTCCTCTCTTGACTCTCCCCTAATCGGCAACAACAAAAGAAGACCCAAGCCGCATAGGCTCGGGTCTTCCCGCAGACGACACGATATATACGAAGTCAGAGACAGACTTCGATATATGCGCGGTTACGAAAAGTCAGGGCCGAATACAGCAAAGCTGTTCATCGCATCGTTAACGGAAGCAAACATTTGTTGGTTAACAAATTGGGCATTAACAGCGCTCATAAACGGAATAACGTTTGGCATATTCGGTCCCTCCTTTCGTAAATGTCGTTTTTATTTAAGTGAGTTCATGGAAATATTAGCATCCCATCTTAAGGTGCGCAACCTTTTTATTTCCTTTTTAGAAAATAAAAAGCTTTACAAGTCTCGATGCTCCAGCAGATCTTCCGGCTCAATGCCGTCTTCCACCGCGAATTCGAAGTCATCGATATCGTAGATCTGAACGGGAATCTCGGCCTCGATGAGCCGTTCCTGGAACTCGATCTGATCCGACAGAATCGGAACCTCGAGCTTCATGCCCGCCAGCAGCACTTCCGTCTCGATCGGATCGAACAACTCGCCATATTGCGCGTTGTCGAGCGCGTGAACGATCGTGAACTGAATGTTCTCGTTCAGCAGCAAGGGTGAACTTTGGCGCCATGGCACCTGCAGAGCCTTCTCGATCTTCTTCCGGTTCAACGGTTCCTCGAAGAATGCGATCAACTCGCCGATTTTCTCCTTTACATGCTTATCATCTGATGGATCTTCCATGACGGGATCAGCTCCGTCCTTCATATCGTATAGCTCCGCGATAGTCGAATAAGGAACGATATACTCCACCGGACGACTTGGCACTAACAAGTGCCCATAAGTTGCCACCATCACCGCTTCAATAACAAAACGCCGTCGCATCTAGCTTCCTCCCAGTCGTGCAAGTCAACCCTATTATACATGATTCGAAAGCTCGTACACAGCACCAAACGCTGATTTGTGACAAGTCTAGCCAACTGGTTTGCACGAGGCGGCCGCTAGCAGTTACAATATTAATGATATGAACCATCCGGGCAGGAGGCTGATAAAATGATCGGATCGTTCGAACGCGAAACCGACAGTAGAGAGCAAGTCATTATTATCGGTGCAGGACCGTGCGGACTAGCCGCAGCGATTGCACTCAGCGAGCTTGGCCTTAATCCGCTTATTATCGAAAGCCGAAATATCGTGCATTCCATCTCGCAATACCCGACTTACATGCGCTTCTTCAGCACGCCGGAGCGGCTTGAGATTGGCGATATTCCTTTCACGACGAACGGCGAGAAGCCGACACGCCAAGAGGCGCTTGCTTATTACCGCACCGTAACGCTTCGCAAGAACATTCGCGTGAATGCATTCGAGACGGTAACCGATGTTGTGAAAGAGGAGCAATCGTTCCAAGTTCGTTCGATTACACGGTTCGGTGAAGAGAAGCTTTATCATGCGGAGCGCGTTGTCATTGCGACAGGATACTTCGATCACCCGAATACGCTGGGCATTCCGGGCGAAGAGCTGGACAAGGTAAGCCACTTCTTCCGTGAGGCGCATCCTTACACGAGAATGAAGGTTGCGATTATCGGCGGCAGCAACTCCGCCATTGATGCGGCGCTTGAGCTGGAGCGCGTCGGCGCCGAGGTTACGGTTGTCTACCGCGGCGAGACTTACGCTCGCGGGATTAAGCCGTGGGTGCTCCCCATCTACGAAGCGCTTGTTGCCAAAGGCGCCATCAACATGCGATTCCAATCACGCGTTGTGGAGATCGATCGAGCAACCGTCACAATTGAAGGGCCCGAACAGCGCGAAGAGCTCCGCAATGATTTCGTCCTTGCCCTCACCGGCTTCCATCCGGACCGCGCATTCCTCTCGAGTATCGGTGTGACAATCGAAGAGGACGGCAGTCCAACCTTCAACGATGAGACGATGGAGACGAATGTACCTGGTGTGTACTTAGCCGGTGTAGTCGCTTCCCGCAAGCAGGCGAACGAGGTGTTTATCGAGTCCGGCCGCTTCCACGGCAATCGGATCGCCGATCACATCGCAGCATCCCGTATCACACAGGCCTAATTCAACGCTATGACAAGTAAGAAGCCTCTAAACCGCACCCATATGGTGATGGTATTGGAGGCTTCTTCATTTTGCCGAACAATGATCCACCTCAGTCACGATCCCTTCTGCAGCAAGGCACGAAAACAGTACAATGTCCCCCATATTTCCGATCGAAGTGCATCGGGCGGTAAATTCCCCGTGAACGACGCCGGACAGATGAAGCCCGCATTAGTTGCATAATTATATAACAGATCCAAGTCTACCATCGGATAATCAAACGTTAACACCAGTCTGCCTTCAGGCTTCAGCACCCGATGAAATTGCTGCAGAGCGGCAAGCTGGTCTTGCTCGCTCAGATGTTCAAGCACCGATATGCAAAATACTGTATCAAAATAGTTATCCTCGTAAGGAAGCGATGTAATGCTTGCTTGCGCTAGTTGCAGCTTCGACCAATCGGTGTGTTGGAAGAGCCGATGAGCGGCTTCCTCTCCGAAATCGTGGACGGCATCGGCGAAGATGGCCTCCTTAGACGCGATGCGTTCATCCCAGTCACATGCGTGCACCTCAGATAAATTGCAGGACCCCAGATAAAACTTAAACGGGTGCGAGATGCCGCAAGCCGCGTCTAACACAACTTCCTGTTCTCGAACAAACTGTGCACACCAAGCATATTCATAAGGGCGGCTCCACCAGGTTTGCGGCAGCGGAACGATGAAGGTATCCTCTCGTAGGTCAGAACGGATGAAGAATCGCGCTTCAAGTTGATTATCCATCAACAAACCTTCCCTCCCCAGCACGCATTGTGCAATATAGTACTAACTAATTTATGGGACGAAACTCCGTTTATGACTTTGGTTGACTGAAGTGACCGTTATAGAAAAATAGCTCTGCCGATAATAATCCGGCAGAGCTTTAATAAAGTAAACCGTACAATCAGAGCGCCAGCTGCAGCTGCTGCAGCTCCCGCCAGCCAATGCGGATGAGCTGCTGCTCTTCGATCGTCTTCAATACCAATGGATCATGCAGCAGCTGCAATTCCCAGCCGCGCTTCACGGACTGCGTATGGAATGCATCCAGCTCATCGGACCGCTCCATCGGATGAAGAATGATTTCGGATACGCCCGGCTTCAGGTTGGTCAGCATATAAATAAACTGGTCCCGATACGACTCATACGTTTCATCAGTCTGCATCGCGAACGGAAGTCCAAGCAAATAGTCGAGTACGATCACTCCATAGCTTTCCGCTTCTTCAGCGCGCTGCTTCGCGATGCTCGCAAGCTCGGGCGGTGCCATCTGCCCCGTTTCCGTGAGCAGATGCCTCGGCAGTCGGAACGGCAGCCCATAGGCTGCGCACACTTCGAACACAGGCGTCAGAAAGTCCCTTCCAGTCGCAAGACCGTATAGACTTCCCATATGGTTATCGGCATGGGTCGGCTTCACGCCAAGCTTAAGCGCCATCTCGACCTGCGCGATGAGCTCGGCTTTCACCTGGGACGGATCCGCCTGCCGTTCGAATGTTTTCGAATCCTTAGGGAAGTAGCCCTCATCCGTTACCAAGGAATCGGTTGGCGCTGTTCGGCAGACTGGACCCCATTTGTACGCATCCCATTCGCTTGTCATCGTCCAGTGAACGCCGACATCAAGGTCTGGACGTCTCGCACTCCATAACGCCGCTTCTCGCGCCCAACCGCAGGGCAGCATCAGCGTCGCGGAAGAGACGGTTCCATCCTCCAGCAGCTTCGTAATCGTTTCATTCGTTGAATGGCTAAGTCCAAAATCATCAGCGTTCAAGATCACTAGACGATCCTGATCGCCATAACCTAGTGAACGTGCTGTGCTCATTGCTGCTCACCCTCCGATCGTTGTGCCGTTCATTCCAGTATATGGCGGAGGGTTGTACGTTCATTCGCTTAGCCTGTTACTTAATAGAAGCGCCAGTTCATCATGCCTTGCGTCGATCCATTGACAGACAGCATCTGCATGCTGAATTTGCCCTTTCCACACTTCTGGAGCATCAAGTCCATCGGCGCAGCGATTGGCAAAATGCAAAAACACATCAAGCATGCGCAGCTTCATTAAAGATGGAATCGCTTCTGCTTCCGCTCTCGTTAATCGAAGCGCTTCGCCGAACCCGGATGCAAACGTGTCGACCGCTCGCAGTCGCTGCTCGTTCGTACGATTGGCATCAATGAAATCGACCATGACAACAGACGGCTCCATCGCACGTAGATCAATGGTACAAAACTCAAAATCAAGGATGCCAACAATCTTATCACCGACAGCAACTGCATTCGAGAAATTTAAATCCCCGTGAATCCATTGGTGCGGGAGTTGCTTTAATGTCATTAATGTTCGCTCCAAGCTCTCCCTCACGGCGAGAACACGGTTAATGGCACTCAACACTGCTGGATCAAATGAACAGCCATCGGCGGTACTCCGTACTTTCTCATCGGTCCAGCCGTCATACGACTGCATTAATTCATAATACGGCTTATATTGCGGTTCACTTGTTGTCTTGCATTGTGCAAGCGCACGGCTAAGTAAGCCAGCAGCATGACCGAGTGAGTGCACATGCTCCGTCTTCGACGAAGAAGGACGATTACCATCTATGTATCGGAACAGGGATGCGAGTTTGCCTGTCGATGCGGAAGTGACGGTCTCGCCTGCTGTATTCCGAACAGGCTCCGGCACTCGTAAGCTGAAATTCGAATCCACTAGAAACTGAAGCATCTCATGCTCTAAGCGTACGATTTCGCGATCCTGGTGATTATCATATAACCGAATGGCGTATCGGTCCGCAGCGGTCTCAATTAGACGGGTCGTGTTATTCATGCCCGACTCTCGATCTATGGCCTGCCAATTATCGGCGATTGGATACTGCTTCAATATATCTGCTAGTAACTGTTCGACTAATGCTGCCATTATGTATGAAGTCTCCTTGCGTTCATTAACGATATGAATGTTTTGATCCTAATTAGATACGATTCAGCCGCTCGGTTAATGTCTCGCGCCAACTCTCCGAGAGCGCCGGGACGGCCAGAAGTCGCTTAATACCAGATGCATCCGTCTTATCATGATGCATCACTCGGTTGGCCTCTGCGATCGTAATGCCAGCAAGATCGCGCTCGATAACGACCATGGAATCGCCTGCAGCAGCTTCTCCTTCTACTAACACACGGAAATAGAAACCCGTATAGCCGTTTTCTGTCACCCAAGCTGTCAATTCAGGTCTCTCATGCCTAGCCCCCAGCTTATAGCAGGGCTGCCTTGGCTGCGAAATCTGAAGAAGCGCTGTACCCACTCGAACATGATCGCCGATGCACCAATCAGATTCAGACCAACCGGTTAACGTGAAATTTTCGCCGAAAGCACCAGCCGACAACGGGAACCCAAGCCGCTCCTCCCAGTACGGGAAATGATCCGCGCTATATGCGCATATGGCCTTGTCAGGGCCGCCGTGATGTTTGAGATCGGCCTGCCCATCACCTGGCAGTCCATTCGATGAAATTCGAATATTACCCACAACTGGCGCCTTGCGAATGCCGGACTGCACCTCTTTATTCCCATGCTTCAGCTGATCCGGCATCCCTACGTTAATCGATGCGACGATTGTATTTCCAACGTTCATTTCCCGATTTCCCCCTCGTTGGCGGTCATATTCTGCGTATCATGGCGCTTGTCTGCATAAACAATAGGCAAAACCCCCATTCTTTTATAGAATTAGGGGCAAATCTATAGATTGACTAACTTGACGAAGTAGCACCTAGATATAGTATAATACTAATAGTTATCCACACCACAAGAATAGATGTACACACCTACCTAATTTCCAATCACTCACTCAATCGTCATACTGGGCAATATTTCCGATTCTGACCGCTTCATTTCCCGCAATCATTGCGCCCATTATAACGGTAAACGCCAAACGTTGGCAAATACATAATGTCTTATCTGTAAGTTCGACACAAATTGTCGCAATATTACTTCTATTTGCTGTCGAATGATTAATGAAGTTGTATCTTTATGCGCTTCCCTGGGAAATATATTTTCAAATTTTCCGATCATTTCCCGTCTAGAAATAAGGGTCCGAATTTTCTTTCAATTCGTTGAAGCTCCGTACGTGACATCCTCGCTGCCGTCTGCAGTTTGCGTTTAACCGCATTGCCCCGAATGAGAGAAGCCAGCCATGCGAGCATACCGATCACTGCTGCTGCCGCTCCCGCTATTGGCGATATCAGAACAATGCTTCCTGCAGAACCCGCTAGCATGCCAATCCAAGCTATCCAACTTACCAGCCTGCTAATTCGGCCAAGCCTCCAAGGTGCTGGTTGCAGTTTGCTGCTTACCCTGTTCTGATCTCCTAATAGACGAAGTCCAATCGGAATCGCACAAGCCAATTGAACGGCTATGATTGTGAACCCGATCAACGTCATTAGTGACGACTCTCCCCCCTCCTTCAACCCCACATATAGCAGCCCGCAAGTTCCCGCCAGCACAGCCGATACGGTAATGGCAGCCGATGGCTTGCCGGTACGAACAGAAACCCTCCCCATTCGCATACGTTCAGGCAGCACGCCATCTCTTGATATAGCGAATAAGGTGCGCGATAGGACGTTCATATTTTGCACACCGGACAACAGCACTGCGATTATCAGGAGAACGATTACAACGATATCCCAGTTGACCAACGGCTGGATAACAGCAGAGATCCATGTTCCATATGCAAGGTAACTGTAATTCGCAACGAATGGAATACTGATCGTAACGGTACACAACAGCACGAAGCCAATAACGAACATGTATACGGGAGACAAGAACACGGCCCACGCCGTCCTCACACGCGGATCTGCCGTTTCTTCCGCTCCTGCGGCCCCACCCTCGCTTCCAATAAACATTCGCTGCAGCAGCAGTAACCCAATCAACCAGCCTGAGACGGAGGAAGCACCCGAATCAACGACAAGTCCATTGCCCAGCTCGATGCTGGAATCGAATACCGAGAACACCGGTGCAGATCCCGGATAAACCATGCCTACCAGTCCGCCAACTGCTAATAGAGCCAACCCAAATGCAAGTATCGTGCCAACGTTAATCGTACGCCTCATCCTGCGAGCATTAATAAGATTTAGCCTCCACTGCAGCATATAGAATACCAGCATCCAGCCCAGCGTCGTCCCGCTTCCTGTTGTGTACCCGATGCTTGAAGCAGCAAGCGTATCCAATACGCTGGCACCGCAGTAATTCGTAAGCGCCAGCATGGCGATATGGCCTCCCCAATGCAGTCCCCCAGCAACCCAGCTCCATCTGACTCCGCCCAATGCAAGCGCCCAATGATAAAGCCCTCCAGCGGTCGGCATCGCAGAAGTCAACTCTGCCATCGCAGCGCCGGCTGCAACTCCAATTAAACCAACAATCAGCCATCCCCAACCGATTACGGTCCAACCTCCATGCTCGATCGCAAAACTGTATACCGCGATTGAACCCGCAATCAGTCCAAGCTGATGGAAGGACAATCCGAATGACGCTGCACTGCCATAGCTGCGCAGCAATAGCTGAGGAAAACCTAAACGATTCAGGTCATCTTTGTCATGCACCAATTGCGCATACGTCGATCCGCCATAGGACTGATGCCGGGAGGCACGAATGTTCGACCCTGCTTCATCAGCCAATCCGATGGCGAGTAAGCAAATGACAGCGAAAACAGCCAGTGCTGCGAATCCAATGATCAACGTCTATCACCTCCGTCACTCTTGTTCGATGGTTCATTGTATGAGCCTGTGATTTCGATCAGCACCAAGCGGCAGGCTGCAAGGCCCGTACATAGCAAAAAGACCGCATTATGCTTGTCTGCATAATACGGTCTCTCCATCAAGGTGAGACGATGAGCCGGTCCTTCATTAGCTGCTCCGCTATAAATTGTCCAATTGTTTGAATATCGAACGGCTTCGTGAAGAAGGCCAGCGCACCGAGCCGTTCCGCCTCTCGACGTTTCTCATCATCAAGGCTGCCAGTCATGAACACACACGGAATGACTGCGTTCGGATTTCCTTTCATAGAACGCAGCCGTCTGAGCAGTTCAATGCCGTCCATGCCAGGCATCTGAACATCTGTAAGAACGAGCTCTACTCGATATTGCTTCAGCAGCTCCAACGCTTCTTGGCTGCTGCCAGCACTCACCACGCCAATGCCTGTCTGCGTCAACACCTCAGTCATCAACTGACGCATCAGAGGGTGATCATCCACAAGAAGTACAGAAGGTCTGTCCGCATGCGCACGCACAACAGGGGCTACATGATCCTTATGAGACAGTTCTTCTAGATGCACGGCATCTGACAGGCTGTTATTCTCACCTTCTGAGACGCTTTCAGGCTCATAGCGGTGCGGCTGCTTCATTCTGAAGAGCAGGGCCAATCCAGCAACAACAACTAGTCCTGCAATCGCGATGACTGTCGTCAACATGCTTCTCTCCTACAACATTAATGACTTCGGTAGATCGAACGATTAATTATTTGCAGCCATGAGGGCAAGCGGGCCATTCTCGTTAATATCTTGCAGGTCGTACACCGAAATCGGGAAGTAAGCGAATCCGTACGCATAGGCAGTCAACTCGTACAGTTGAAAATAAACGACAAGCGCTCGATCCGCGATGTAGAAGTCTTGATCCGGACGGATCGATTTGAATGGCTCCAGCGTCTGAATATCGCGTTCGGCGATCTGCTGAGCGATAAGATCGGACAACTGCTTCACGTAATCGGCGCCTGACTTGAACAACTGTGCCAATGTGTAAGTATGGCCTGACTCGGTATTGAACGTCAGCGACTTCTGCAGAGTGATGCCGTGAGCTCCGCCTGTGTATGCGTAATTGAACAACGAGATGCTCAATACATTCTTCTCGTTCGTCTTCGTCTCGAACCAGCCGATCATCTCGGAGCGCGGGTCTTCCAATGAGCCCTGTTCCGAGATAAGCTGCTGCACACCTTTGCGGATTTCCGTATTAATCGCCTGCTCGGCAGCCGGATTCGGAGCGCCAGAGACGACGGGAATATGCAATTCAGTCTTCGGCAGCGTAACTTTATGCGAATGAATGACTAGCGGTTGTTCTACAGCCATGCAGGAGCCACCTTCCTATACGATCAGATGGTCCATTATATGCGCCCGCCTCTTGCAGCCATTCGTATCAATTCGGGCTACAGCTGGCGTTTCTCGTGTTCGGTCAGACGTCTGCCCTTTACGTCGAACATCAGCTTGCCGCCGCTAAGTCCGAACGTCCGATCTGCGAACCGCTCCGCGTAATCGCCTTGATGCAGGGAAGCGATAACGATAAGCCCCTGTTCCTTGCACAGCTTCTTCAAATCACTCAACACTTGGTCAGCAGAGTGCGGGTCAAGCCCAGTAACCGGTTCATCGGCTAGAATCACTTTCGCACCGTGAACAAGCGCTCTCGCAATCGCAATACGCTGCTTCTCCCCGCCGCTCAGCTTATCCGCTTTCAATTTCGCTTTATCAAGCAGTCCGAGCTTTTCAATCGTATCCATTGCGCCCATATAATCATCGCTGCGTACTGCGCCTGTCCAGCGGCGCCAGAATGGCGTCTGGTTCACAGAACCGATGATCACGTTGCGCAGCGCCGACTTGGTCTTATACAGGATCGGCGATTCCTCAAGGTACGCAGCCTCGCGTCTAACTTTGAACTTGCCCGTCAACGGATTAGACAGCACGTCTTTCCCGTCAAACTCATATGAACCTTTCGTCCATGCCTCACGGAGTGCGAGACAACGAAGCAGTGTCGTCTTGCCGCTGCCGCTGCCGCCCTTCAACGCGACGAATTCGCCTGGCTCAATCTCGAAGCTAATATCGTCCAGTACTTTAGGGCCTCCTGGAATCTGCCTCGTTAGGTGCGATACACGAATCATTGCCTAGTCTCCTTTAAGCGTTAATCCTCTCTATCATTCTATCTTACGAGAAACAAAAAATAGTTTCCATCCGAACAAATGTTTGGTATAATAAAAACAAGAACAAACGTTCTATAAATCATTGACCAATCCATTTCATGGAATTAAAGGAGGCCGATCAACATGAAGCGCTGCGAGAACTATCGTTATGTAGAGAAGAATCGCCCTTTCCGGGATCTAACGTTCAAATTTTATAGCGACGGCAAATTAACGATTATCGACAACGAGTCAGGCGCTTCGATCGCGCCGAAAGAATTACGTGGAGACAGCTTCGACTTCTACGTTCGCAAGCGGATTGATTTCATTAAGAACGACTTGACTGCGAAGCGGTTGAAATATGCATAATGCGTTTGAACAATCCGAGGCATGCATCGGCTAAGTCGATTGCATGCCTCGTTCGTATGGGAACATGCCATAGTCATATTCAGTGCTTCCAACATACATTATAGAATGAGAATCGAGCTACACCGTTTCTTTATTTATGCCATTAAGACTTGGTGGAACTTCACCTTGTTTCTTTGCCTTTGGCGTGCGCTCTTGTTCCTTGAGACTTGCTTCATTGCGCTGGTTGTGGATCTTCTCGCTCTTGTTGAACGGCATGTCGCTCACCTCCATCGCATAGCATTCGCGCATGTCATAACCATTATTCTGTTTGACTTACGAATGCTCCTTACGGTAGATTGATGTCAGGGGGATACGCAAGCCAATGCACTGTCTAGACAGCGCTTACCGGCTTCATAGATGAACGAACGGCTGCCGCCGTCGCTTATCTTCTAAGTAAAGGAGTCGTGCCCAAGATGAAACAAACGATACTGTTTGACCTAGACGATACGCTCGTGTACTGTAACAAATACTTCTACCTCGTCATCGAACAATTCAGCGACTCTATGCTTACCTGGTTTGCCGGATACCCCGAGATTACGGCAGACATCATCAAGAATAAGCAGACGGAGATCGATATTGCAGGCGTACATGTACTTGGTTTTAAGAGCGACCATTTTCCTCAATCGTTCATTGATACGTATGTGTACTTCTCCGACTTGACGGGCCGCAGACGCTCCCCTATAGAAGAGGACTTCTTATGGAAGCTTGGACGCAGTGTGTACGAGCATCAAGTGGAACCTTATCCGTTCATGGAATCCACGTTGAACAATTTGGCCGAATCCGGTCATCAGCTGCATCTGTATACAGGCGGCGAATTGCTCATTCAACGTCGGAAGATCGACGAACTGAACCTTGAACGTTATTTTGGCCCTCGCATCTACATTCGGCGCCATAAGAACAATGAAGCGCTGGAATCGATATTGCAAGAAGGCGAGTTCAATCGCCCTTCTACTTGGATGATTGGCAACTCGATTCGTACCGACGTTATCCCTGCGCTTACGGCAGGCATAAACGCAATTCATATGAAGATCGACTCGGAATGGATCTATAACAATGTTGAGATTGCCGTACAACCTCAAGGCGCTTTCTTCACGTTGAATCAATTGCCTGACGTACCTCCAACGATTCAGCGTTACGTGCAAGATCGCCAGTAGCAGCGTCTTTCCATGAGAATCCGCTGCATAAGGCGTACAAGCCGTAATGATATAACACGAATAAGGCTAGCTGCCCGCGTTCACATCGAACGATCGGCAGCTAGCCTTATTTAATGGCATCAATAATCAATCGACTTCAACAGCCAATTCTCCCGTATCTATACTGCGGAGAACGATTCGTCCCTCGGCTGGCGTGCCATCCTCAAGTGCCAGCTTCAGCTTGGACGTCTTCCCTTTCTCCACAAGTGCTTTGACTTGAGCATCGGTAAGTGAACGCCCGAAGCTTTGCTTCCAGATCACGAACTTGCAGCCTTCCCGATAGTTCGAGCAGCCGTACCCTTTACGCCCCATGAACAGACTGCCCCCGCAGCCGATACGCGGACAAGCGGCAATGATGGCTGGTCCTGCATCTGAAGAAGCTGGTTGCGCTGTTGTTGCTGCATTGCGTGTACGGGGCGCTTTCTTCGCAGCAACAGATCCACCGTCTCCTGCAGCAGCCTCTGACGTCTTCACTGCCCTGCTGCTGCCGCTCGAACCAGAGGATGCGGTCTTGGTACGAGCCGAACCCTTGCGGCCTTTAGCGCCAGCACTGCGCGGCTGCTCCTCGCTCTCGAACGATGTCTTCGCTGCACGCGACTGCAGACGTACCTGATCAACGATCTTCGCAGCAAACTGCTTCACTTTGTTCATGAACTGTTCGTCCGATGCCGTACCGCGTGCGATCTCATTCAATCGGCGTTCCCATTGACCCGTCATCTCCGGCGATGTGAGAAGCTCGACACCCGCTCCGCGTATTAGCTCTATAGCTGTACGACCTTTGAGCGTAATGACGATTTTCTTGCCCTGCATCTCAACATAACCGACCTGCTTCAGCCGTTCGATTGTCGCCGCGCGCGTAGCCGGCGTGCCAAGACCAGACTGCTTCATCGCGTCTCGCAGCTCTTCGTCTTCGATCTGCTTGCCCGCGCTCTCCATCGCCTTAAGCAGCGTACCTTCAGTGAACGCCTTCGGCGGCTGCGTATCCTTCTCTTTCACAATCGCGTCTGTACAGGTTACAGGAACATTCGGCTCGATTGAGAACGGCTCGTCCACTTCAATCTCCTCGTCTTCTTCCTCTTCCTTCGCATTGCCCTTGCTTGTGCTTTTCTTCTCCTTCTGCTGATCGGCGTAGATCATCTTCCAGCCGATGCTGAGCAGCTGCTTAACCGTCGTCTTGAACGTCTCGCCCTCAACCTCAGTAAGCACCGTATGCATCTTATACTCAGCCGCAGGGTAGAACTGCGATAAGAAGCGGCGAACGATCATATCGTACAGCTTCTTCTCATCCGGATTGAGGCCGTTTGCCTTCCGATGGGTCGGCATAATAGCATGGTGATCCTCAACCTTCGAAGGGTTGCATATCGCCTTGTTGCCTACATGCACCAGGTTACGATTGGCTCCCTTCACAAGCGCATCGTAATCGGTCCCTTGCAGGGCAGACAGTGCCTTATGCATCTCGGGAATATTCTGTTCCGTCACATAGTTCGAGTTCGTACGCGGATACGAAATAACCTTGTGCTTCTCGTAGAGCGACTGCGCCGTATCCAGCGTTTTCTTGGCGGAGAAGCCATATCGTCCATTCGCTTCCCGCTGCAGCAGCGTCAAGTCGTACAGCTTGTTCGGATACTCCTTCGTATCCTTCACCTCGTACGACGCAATACGTGCAGGCTTGCCCTTCACCTTCGCAGCGAGCGCATCGGCCTTTGCCTTATCGGTCATCCGATCGCCCTGCCACATTCCCTTGTAGTTGACGTTCTGCTGATTGAAGTGCCCTTCCAGCTCAAAATATTTCAGCGACGAGAACGCCTCGATCTGCTTCTGTCGGTCATAAATAAGAGCGAGTACCGGTGTCTGCACGCGGCCGACGGACAGCAGCACATTGTGCTTCGTCGTGAACGCACGCGAACCGTTCATGCCAACCAGCCAATCCGCCTCGCTTCTCGCCTTCGCGGCTTTCGTTAAGTTCTCGAATTCTACGCCGTCTCGCAGCTCTGCGAAGCCTTTGCGAATCGTCTCTGGCGTTAAGTCCGATATCCACAGCCGTTTCACCGGCTGCTTAAGCTTCAGATGCCGCTGAATGAGCGAGAAAATATGCTGCCCCTCGCGCCCGGCGTCGCATGAGTTAATAAGCAGGTCACTTCGCTTGGCGAGCTCGCCAATCAGTTTAAGCTGATCGATCGTCTTCCGATTCGGTACAAGCTTGAACGCATCGGGAATAATCGGAAGATCGTTAATATTCCATTTCTTATACTTATCATCGTATGCGTCTGGTTCCGCCAGCCCGATCAGATGGCCGATGGCCCATGTAATAATGTACTGATCGCCCTCGAGATAGGTACGATGATTCTTTGCTTTCGGATCGATTGCGGCTGCGATGTTACGCCCCATATCTGGTTTCTCCGCAATGATGAGTGTCTTCAAGAAATCGCGCTCCTTTGCCATTCTTGTCATGCAAAATAGGCTGCGACGAGGCAGCCCGCATTAAAGTATTTAAGCTTGGTCGAAAGAGGTGCTTCCCGATCCGACATCTCATGGTGCACGTATGAGTTTGTCTTATTTTATCATTAATCACGTTAACCTGTCATGTGCCTAATCAGCTATTCTCTTGCTCATCGCGTTCCAGATGGATCGAACGCCCTTCGCCCAGAGCTGATCTTCCGCATATCTGCGATTAATCCACGTGAAAGGATCAATCTCATCCGGCCGATTCTTGCTCGAATTGACGATTGTGCGCGCTGCAATCCTAGCGGACTGCTTAATCGTCGTATTGTATTCCTCCCAGCTATGATAAACATTGAAAGGGTTGTTCGCGATAGTCAACACCATCTTGTGATCACGCGGAACGAACGCCTGCTCCTGCCCTGTTATGGCGAACATCAATAGCGGATCAATTCCGAATTCCTTAGCCGCTGCAATGATTGGCTCCATGTACTTCTTATCGGCTAATATGGAGTTCTTCGAATTGAGGTATTCCGTTAATTTATCGGTGTCAATCTCGCGATATTGAAGGCTTGTCGGCAGTTCATTCTTGGCAGGAATGACCGACACTGGCTTCGAGACATGTACGTCTGAAGCTGCTGGAGCGGCAATCTGATCCGTATCAGGCCGCTGAAGATACCAGCCGTACACAATTGTCCCAGCGGCAATAATGACGCTTAGCAATCCATACAACAAGGGACGCAGCCCGCGTTGGGACAGAGACACTGTGACGGATAAGCCGGCTTCATCTGACACAGCCTCCACGGACAGAGCAGAGCCTCCTGCAGGAGGAATGAACGGAATAATGACTGCTGACCCTTCACGCAGTGGTTCTAACGGCTGTGCATGGGGAGCGAGGTATTCGGCCATCGATTGCCATATAGGCTTGTCTCGATTGCCGTCCTCAGACGACAAGTTTGCTAATGCATCCCTCAATATCTCCGGTTGAAACATCGCCTGGAGCTGCTGCTCGACCCATGCATGGAACGGTTCGAACAACGCTGCATCATCCATCGGGAGAGGCAAACACGCTTCTACGATATCATCGACACTGACTGGTCCTGACCGCTCGAGAAGCGCCGTTCGAATAAGCCGAGTTGTAAGATCATTCCGAACATCGTCTGCGAAAGCAGGCAATCTTCTGTACACGATCTTACGTACGGCGTCCGCGACGATATCGGCATGCTTGTCCTGCGGCAAATCGGCGAACTTGTGCTGCACATACGCTCTTATATTGCGCAATTCTGTTGGCGTCAATATATTGGCGTTATCGGTGGACATAGGACCTACCTCCGCTGCAATCGGATGCTAGGAAGCTATTAATCTAGCTTTTGTATACCCCGATTTTAGCATATCTTTCCTCAAATTGGGGAGGATAGATTGCGGATGCGTGCCTGAATATCTTCCGACAAAATGTACGCCGTAATTTGCTCCTTTTCCGACACGGTAAACTGAAATTCGCAGTCGCATCCTTCATCATACGGCACGATTTGCGCGATCTGACCACCTGTCGTAACAATGACATATATCGTCAATTCGTGAATTCCGTCAGGGACCGGCGTCCCCTTCCACAACTCAGGAACAAGCTCGATATCAACCCACTGATTGTCGCGGCGCTCCAACGACGGCTGGAAGCTCACGAATTTAAGTTCTGTAATATCATCCGATCCATATTGAATCATGTATCATGCAACCTCCACGCTTCTGCTCTCTTTATCAACGTCTCCGGACAGAGCACAGGGCCTATGTCCATCTTATTTAGCTTAACACAACCATCACGCTGTCGAAAATGAGAAATAAGATCCCCTCATTGAAACCCCTAAGGGAACATAATCTCTCTTATGTTACGCAAATTAAAAAAAGCACGACCCGCTCGTAAGCGCGATCGTGCTCTATTTTCATTCATGATCATGAACGTCTTATTGCTTAAGGCAGCATCGACGAACCCATCAGGAATTTATCAACTTCGCGTGCAGCTTCACGGCCTTCGTTGATTGCCCATACAACCAGCGATTGTCCGCGGCGCATATCGCCTGCAGCGAACACTTTGTCAACGTTCGTAATGTATTGGCCGTATTTCGCCTTCACGTTCGAACGACGGTCTTGCTCAAGATTAAGCTCGTTAATGATCGTGTTCTCTGGTCCTTCGAAGCCGACAGCGATCAGAACGAGGTCCGCTTTCCAGACTTTCTCCGTACCCGGAATTTCCGTATAAACCTTGCGTCCCGTTTCGTCAACCGTACGCTGGATTTGCACCGTGTGCAGCTCCTTCAGGTTGCCGTTCTCGTCGCCAACGAATTTCTTCGTCAATACCGAGAATGCGCGCGGATCTTCGCCGTACAAAGCTTTCGCTTCCTCATGCGCGTAGTCCAGCGTGTACACGTTCGGAAATTGCGGCCAAGGATTGTTCACCGTATCGCGCTCGAGCGGAGCCTTCGCATGCGTACCGAACTGCGTTACCGAACGGCAGCCATGACGAAGCGCTGTTGCAACGCAGTCCGTGCCTGTGTCGCCGCCGCCGATGACGATTACGTCCTTGTCTTTCGCCGAGATGTAGTTGCCGTCTTCCAGATTCGAATCCAGATAGCTCTTGATTGTGCCGTTCAGGTAATCCATCGCTTGATGAACGCCTTTCAGTTCACGGCCTTCCATCGATACATCGCGGGATTTCGTAGCGCCGCCGCACAATACGACAGCATCGAAATCGTCAACAAGCTGTTGAGCCGGAATATCTTTGCCGATCTCCGTGTTCGTAATGAACGTTACGCCTTCCGCTTCGAGCAGATCAACGCGGCGTTGTACTACGCCTTTATCCAGCTTCATTGTCGGAATGCCGTACGTCAGCAGACCGCCGATACGGTCAGCACGCTCGTACACCGTTACCAAGTGGCCCGCTTTGTTCAGCTGGGCAGCAGCTGCAAGACCAGCAGGACCCGAACCTACGACCGCAACACGCTTGCCTGTCCGTTCCTTCGGCGGCTGCGGTACAACCCAGCCTTCCTCGAAGCCGCGGTCGATGATCGCTTGCTCAATGGTCTTGATCGTAACCGGCTGTCCGATGAGGCCAACCGTACAGGAGCCTTCGCATGGCGCAGGGCACACACGTCCTGTGAATTCGGGGAAATTGTTCGTTTTGTGCAGACGATCCAGCGCTTCGCGCCACAGTCCGCGGTAGATCAGGTTGTTCCACTCTGGTATAAGGTTATTGACTGGGCAGCCGGAAGCGTTGCCAGCCAGTTCCATTCCTGTGTGACAGTAAGGCGTACCGCAATCCATGCAGCGTGCGCCTTGCGTGCGCAGATGTTCCTCATCCATGTGGAGATGGAACTCTTCCCAATCTTTAATCCGCTCTACCGGATCGCGATCTGCCGGCAGTTCGCGCTTAAACTCCATAAATCCCGTTGGTGTAGACATGATCGCAACTCCCCCATCAATATATTCTCGATTCCCGAAGAATACTTCGGGAATTGATCAGCAACTTGAATCATAGTCTTTGCATGATATAACCTATCGTGGTAACTCAGCGACCGCGTTTGTAGGCAGCTATATCACCGATAAGAATTTGTACTATCCTGTCATACTGATAGCTTTATTCTTATGCGTAAACAACGCTAGTCTAGTAGTTGAATATGGTTCATATTAGCATCCGATAACGCACTAGATAAATGGATTATCCGTACAATCATTTGCACCGTTATACATTTGGGGGACAATTACCACTCACCGTTAAAGGCAGGAATCACGACCGTTCATAGGTTAAGAAGCGATAAACGTACGGATTTTGCTCATTCTGCTCCCCGACTCTACTATTGGTTAACACCCATTGACTTTCATCATACGCAGGGAAGAAGGCATCTGTACCTTCGAACACTTCGTCGATTTCGGTTACGAGCAGTTTATTGGCATAAGGCATGAATAAATTGTATATTTCGGCGCCGCCGATAATCATTAAGTCTTCCTCGTTGCCATAACGTTTCAATACTTCTTCAACAGAGGTGACGACTTCGGCACCTTCCAGCACAAGATCAGCGCTGCGAGAGAGCACGACGTTGCGTCGATTCGGTAGTGCTTTCTTGAATGACTGGAACGTTTTGCGGCCCATTACGACCGTCTTGCCTGTTGTACTCGCCTTGAAGAACGCCATATCCGCCGGCAAACGCCACGGAATCCGGTTCTCGATGCCAATGCCGCGATTGCGATCCATCGCCCAGATCATCGTAATTTGACTCATTGTACCCACTCTCCTGTTCGCTGGTGCGCCCTCATTATACCGCTACGGGCGCTTTGATCGTCGGGTGCGGATCATAGCCTTCGAGCGTGATGTTCGCCACGTCCGCATCGAACACGGACTTCCAATCTCCTGACAGCTTCAGCTTCGGCAGCGCCTTCGGCTCACGGCTTAACTGTTCTTGTATTTGCTCCATATGATTGACATAAATGTGTGCGTCTCCAAGCGTATGCACGAATTCACCAACCTCAAGCCCGCACTCGTGTGCGATCAAATGGGTAAGCAGCGCGTAGCTTGCAATATTGAACGGAATGCCGAGGAAAATATCCGCGCTCCGTTGATACAGCTGACAGCTCAGCTTGCCATCCGCTACATAGAACTGGAACAGCGTATGACATGGCGGCAGGGCCATCGTCGGTACATCCTCCGGATTCCATGCGGATACGATCAAACGACGCGAGTCAGGATTGCGTTTAATCGTCTCAATGACGTCTTGAAGCTGATCGATCGTCTCGCCTTGTGTCGTGCGCCAAGCGCGCCATTGCTTGCCGTAAACGTCGCCCAATTCGCCATACTTCGCAGCGAACGCATCATCCGTCAGAACAAGCTCCTTGAACCGTTCCATCTGCTCATTATATTGAAGGGCGAACGGCTCGTCTGTCTGCGAGCGAAGCCCGAAATTCGTCATATCCGGACCGTCATACTCGTCGCTTTCGATCCAGCGCTTAAACGCCCATTCATTCCAAATATTATTGTTGTGCTGCAGCAAATAGCGAATGTTCGTGTCGCCTTTCATAAACCATAACAATTCACTCACAATATTCGTTTTGAATGCAATACGTTTCGTTGTGAGCAGCGGGAAGCCTTCCTGTAGATCGAACCTCATCTGATAACCGAAGGTCGAAATCGTCCCCGTTCCTGTGCGGTCATCCTTGCGCGTTCCATTCTCCAGAACATGCTTCAACAGCTGCAAATATTGATCTTCGTTGCGACTCATCTCTTCTATCTCCCATCCGTCTGCCTGTCATCTTATTAGCTGTATTGTAACATATAATGCGACAGCGCCGACAGATTTGTATATCTCCCTATTCGTCCTTAATGTCCCTTATTCTTGCGATCATCTACCCTCTTACGCCGCTGCAAATAACGTTCTTCGCCTGATTCATACAGAGAACGCTCCTCGTCTGACTCAGGGATAACACCTGGCACTTCCGTCGGTTTGCCGTCATCTCCAAGCGCTACGAATACGAAAAAGGCAGTTACAGCCGTTGCCCGCTCGCCTGTCTTGAGATTTTCCGTCTCCGCTTTCACGAACACTTCAATCGACGTACGATGCGTCCAAGAGACGAACGATTCGACAATAATGACCTCGCCTACCCGAATCGGCGCAACGAAGTCGATGCTGTCCGTCGACACCGTCACAACTCGCAATCTCGAATGACGCATCGCCGAGATCGCCGCGACTTTGTCCATATACTCCATGACGACACCGCCGAACAACGTCTGGAGATGATTCGTATCCGATGGGAACACAATATCCGTCAGCACCGATCGAGAATCCGAAGCACGCTTCGCGGTTAATGGTTGTGAAGTTTGTTCCGCCATACCTTGACTTCCTCCTTATTGACTGACGAACCTTGCCGTCCCGTTATTATGTTAGTGTATGCCACTGCCCAGCAAAAAGAGGCCAGCGATCGTTTAGTCGCTGACCTCTAGAGCCGCAGACCTAACCTCTAAGGGTTAGAGTCTGCAACTTTATATTATTTTACAAACGTGTGGATCGGATGTCCGAGCGCTACTTCAGCAGCGTCGAGCACGATTTCGCCGAGCGTTGGGTGCGCATGGATCGTCAGGGCGATATCTTCGAGCGTAGCGCCCATCTCGATAGCCAGACCGATCTCCGCAATCATGTTGGAAGCTTCGATACCGACGATTTGCGCGCCGAGTACGAGGCCGTTGTCAGCGTCGGAAACGATTTTCACGAAGCCTTCAGCGCCGTTAAGCGACAGTGCACGACCGTTCGCTGCGAACGGGAACTTGCCTGCTTTGACGTTGTGGCCTTTGTCTTTCGCTTCTTTCTCCGAGTAGCCGACGCTTGCGCATTCTGGATCGGAGAACGCAACTGCTGGGATGCATTTGTAGTCGACTACGCTTGGCAGACCCGAGATTGCTTCTGCTGCTACGCGGCCTTCATACATTGCTTTGTGAGCGAGCGCTGCGCCAGGTACGATATCGCCGATTGCGAAGATATGCGGGATATTCGTGCGGCCTTGGTGGTCGACTTTGATCAGACCGCGGTCTGTCATTTCGATGCCAACGAGGTCGAGACCCAACTCGCCGTCCGTGTTAGGACGACGGCCAACCGTTACGAGCAGGTAATCAGCTGTAACCGACTCTTCTTTGTCGCCTACTGCGTACGTTACCGTTACATTGTCAGCCGTTTGCGCAGCCGATTTTGCTTGGGCGCCCGTTACGATCGTAACGTCTTTCGCTTTCAGCTTCTTCGCTACGAGGTTGGACATATCTTTGTCGAAACCAGGCATGATTGCGTCGGAGCCTTCGACGATCGTCACTTTCGTACCGAATTTGCTGTACATTTGGCCAAGCTCGATACCGATGTAGCCGCCGCCGATAACAACGAGGCTCTTCGGAATCTCTGGCAGCGACAGCGCTTCTGTCGAGGACAGGATGCGGCCGCCGTAAGGGAATGCTTTGAGCTCGATCGGACGGGAACCCGTCGCGATGATGCAGTTCTTGAAGCGGTAGCGCGGTGCTTCTTGATCGTTGAATACGCGAGCTTCGTTCTGGTTGATGAACATCACTTCGCCGTTGAAGTACTCAACTTTGTTCGCTTTGAGCAGCGATGCAACGCCGCCCGTCAGCTTCTTCGTTACGCCGCTCTTGAACTCTTGCACTTTGCTCCAGTCCACTTTCACGTCGCTGACCGTAATGCCGAATGCTTCGCCGTGGGAAGCTGCTTCGTATTGGTGAGCTGCCGAGATGAGTGCTTTGGACGGGATACAACCAACGTTTAGGCAAACGCCGCCTACCGTTGCTTTATCTACGCACAGTACTTTTTGTCCGAGTTGCGCTGCACGGATTGCTGCAACGTAACCGCCAGGGCCTGCGCCAATGACTAATGTATCGATATCGAGTGAAGCGTCTCCTACTACCATGTTTCGTTACACCTCCATGATGAACAGTTCTGGCTGCGCCAGCAGTTTTTTGATGAAATTCAAGAAGTTTTGAGCCGTTGCGCCGTCGATGAGACGGTGGTCGAAGCTCAGGGACAGTGCCATAACTGGTGCTGCCACGATCTCGCCGTTCTTAACAACAGCTTTCTCCGAGATACGACCCGTACCGAGGATTGCAACTTCTGGGAAGTTGATTACCGGTGTGAAGAACATACCGCCTGCGGAACCGATGTTCGTGATGGAGATCGTGCTGCCTCTGAGTTCGTTCGGTGCGAGCTTGCCATCGCGGCCGCGAGCAGCCAAATCGCTGATTTTGCTTGCAACGGAGTAAATGTTCTTACGATCTGCATCTTCGATAACTGGAACGATCAGGCCGTTCTCCGTATCCGTCGCGATACCGATGTTATAGTATTTGCGCAGAACGATTTCTTGCGCTGCTTCGTCCAGCGTCGCGTTCATGATCGGGAATTCGCGGCATGCTGCCACGAGCGCCTTCACGATGAATGGCAGGTACGTCAGCTTAACGCCTTTCTTCTCTGCGTAAGGCTTATATTTAGCACGGAGTGCAACAAGTTCAGTAACGTCAACTTCGTCCATCAGCGTAACGTGCGGAGCTGTGTACACCGATTTGACCATCGCATTCGCGATCGCTTTGCGGATACCTTTGAATGGTACGCGCTCTTCTGGACGATAAGCGTCGCCTGCTGCAACTGGTGCCGCTGGTTTCGCTGCTGCTGCAGGAGCTTCAGCCGCGGCTGGCGCTGCAGCTTCTGCTGCTGGAGCCGTAGCTGCCGCTGGTACTGCGCCGCCGGATACGAATGCATTGATATCTTCGCGCGTAACTTTGCCGTTCTTGCCGGAGCCCGTTACAGCCGAGATGTCAACGCCTTGCTCGCGAGCGTATTTGCGTACGCTTGGCGTTGCGAGAACAAGTGCGCCGCTCGCTTGCGGAGCAGGTGCTGCTGCCCCAGCTGCAGGTGCCGATGGTGCCGCTGCAGGAGCTTCAGCCGATGGTGCGCTGTCCGCTGCAACCGTTGCTCCTTCTGGCAGTTCGCCTTCAACTTCAATAACAGCAACAACTTCGCCAACATGCATCACTTGGCCGTCTTTCGCGAACACTTCAACAACTTTACCTTCGACCGGACAAGGTACTTCTACGATTGCCTTGTCGTTCTGAACTTCCATAATGATGCTCTCATCATTAACCGCGTCGCCTGGCTTGATGTGCATTTTGACGATTTCGCCCTCATGCAGACCTTCGCCCAGCTCCGGGAATCGATATTCGAATTTAGCCATCCGAATGCCTCCCTCGTTCTGTATACGTGACCGACCTTCGCCCTAACAGCGCTGCAGGATCGATTATGAATTAAAAGTTCAGTACTTGCTTCGCTGCTTTAACTACGCGCTCAGGCGACGGCAGCCATGCATCTTCGACTTGCGCGAACGGATATACCGTGTCAGGACCCGCTACGCGGAGCACTGGCGCTTCGAGGTGCAGAATTGCCTTCTCGTTGATTTGTGCGATAACTTCAGCTGCAGCACCGGACGTTTTTTGTGCTTCTTGAACAACGATGACACGGTTCGTCTTCTGAATCGACTTAACAAGCGTATCGATGTCAAGCGGCAGAAGCGTGCGAAGGTCGATAACCTCAGCTTCGATGCCTTCTTTAGCAAGCTCTTCGGCTGCTTTCTTCGCCGTGTGAACCATCATGCCGTAAGCGATGATCGTTACGTCTTTGCCTTCGCGAACAACGTTCGCTTTGCCGATCTCGATCGTGTATTCGCCTTCTGGCACTTCGTCACGGAATGCACGGTACAGGTTCAAGTGCTCCATGAAGAAGACAGGGTCGTTATCACGGATTGCGGAGATCATAAGACCTTTCGCATCGTAAGGGTTCGAAGGTACGATTACCTTTATACCCGGCGTTTGGATAGCCAAGCCTTCGAGCGAGTCCGTGTGCAGCTCGGCTGCTTTAACGCCGCCGCCGAAAGGCGTACGGAATACGATTGGCGAGTTGTAACGGCCGCCGGAGCGGTAACGCATGCGAGCAGCTTGTACAAACATTTGGTCGAGAGCTTCGTAAATGAAGCCAACGAACTGGATTTCTGCTATCGGACGGAAGCCTTGCGTACCCATACCGACTGCCATACCAGCGATTGCGGACTCTGCGAGAGGCGTATCGAATACGCGCTCCTCGCCGAATTCCTCTTGCAGGCCTTCCGTTACACGGAATACGCCGCCGACTTTACCTACGTCCTCACCGAAAATAAGAACGTTAGGATCCTGTTTCAATTCCACGCGCATTGCGTCGCGCAGTGCTTCAAGCATATTCATTTGAGCCATGATCGATGGAATCCTCCTTCAGCGATTTAGTCGAATATTATTGAAAATCTGCCTTTTGCTCTTCCAGATGCTGAGGCGTTTTCTCGAACATCGAGTCGATCAGACCCGCTACCGTCATCTTCTCTGTTTGTTCCGCTTTCTTGATGTGATCGTTCACTGTTGCTTTGGACTCTTCTTTGACACGGTTCGTGTCTTCTTCCGTCCAGAGACCCTTCGCTTCGAGGTACTTGCCGAAACGTACGAGCGGATCGCGTGTTGCCCAATCGTTCTCTTCGTCCTTCGTGCGGTACTTCGTCGTGTCGTCCGCCATCGAGTGTGGACGGTAACGGTAAGTAATGAGCTCGATCAGCGTAGCGCCTTCGCCGTTGCGGCCGCGCTCCGCTGCTTCGGATACTGCTTTATAGACAGCAAGTGGATCCATGCCGTCGACTTGAACGCCTTTGATACCAGCTGCTACAGCTTTATGCGCTACAGAGAGTGCTGCTGTTTGCTTCGCATATGGCGTTGTGATTGCATAGCCGTTATTCTGAACGACGAAGATGACTGGAAGCTTGAATACGCCAGCGTAGTTCAGTGCTTCGTAGAAGTCGCCTTCGGACGAACCGCCGTCACCTGTGTACGTAATAGCAACGCGTTTCTCGCCTTTTTTCTTGAATGCCATCGCGATGCCCATTGCGTGAAGCACTTGTGCGCCGATGATGATCTGAGGCATCAGAACGTTAACGTCTTGCGGAATTTGACCGCCGTGTTGATGACCACGGGAGTACAGGAATGCTTGGTACAGCGGAAGACCATGCCATACGAGCTGCGGCATATCGCGGTAGCCAGGGCATACGAAATCTTCTTTATTCAAAGCGTACTCACTGCAAACCATCGATGCTTCTTGACCGGATACCGGTGCGTAGAAACCAAGACGACCTTGACGGCCCAGGTTTACTGCACGCTCATCCCAAGCGCGCGTGAATACCATACGGTACATAATTTCTTTCAGTTGTTCATCGGACAGGCTCGGAACCAGGTCCGGGGCTACGACTTCGCCTTCAGGCGACAAAATGGACAACGGTGTAACTGGCTCGGACTGAACTTCGTAAGACGGTTGTTTAGTCACCACTTTGCTCATCGCAAACGCTCACCTCGTATTAAAATTTGAATATCACATACCTCTGTTATAGAATAATTATATACCTGTTTCGAGAAAATGGTCAAAGTAAAAACACGTTATAGCCGCGGTTTTTTAGAGTTTTAGACGTATTTCCATCGAAATTGTATATGTAACAGCAACAATTCTATAGTGTTACAGTGTAATACAACGTCACAGTTGAAGCCTAGAAAAGCGCGGACTTCCTATCTATTGTTTGCCCACGAGAGACGCATCTCATGCAGGGCGAGAGGAGCATGTCAATATGGATGACAAATATTTGAAACGAACCGTGAACAAAGAAGTCGTACCTAGTCGTTACTTGCCGGAGGGCGAACGCAAGCTTCGCGTATTTCTGCCGCCTGGTTATAATGAAGTGCTTAGTTACCCTGTCGTCTACTGCCAGGATGGCGAGGACTTCTTCAATTTCGGCCGTATCGCAACGATCTCGAATCAACTAATATTAGATGAAGGGATTGAACCGTTCATCGTTGTTGGCGTGGACGTCGACAAGAAGGTCCGCACGGAGGAGTACTCTCCCGACGGATCGCTGCATGCAGATTATGTACGTTTCTTCGCGGAGGAGCTTATCCCATTCATTGAGAGCACCTATCCCGTACGGCGTGATACAGCTTCTCGTCTGCTAGCGGGTGATTCGCTCGGCGGAACGTCCTCCCTTCATATTGCATTGAATCATCGTTCGATGTTCACGCAGGTGCTTTCGCTGTCGGGAGCATTCTTCGATTGTTCGCTTGATCTAATTGAGGCTGAAGCAGATCTGTCTTGGCTCGATATCTACATGACGGTTGGCTTGCAAGAGGATGCGTATGAGACGATCGATCGCGGGGTGCACAACTTCATCGAGCTCAATCGCGATGCGCGCGCGCTGCTCGAGGAGCGCGGTGCGCGAGTATCTTATCTGGAGCGTGACGGCAAGCATACATGGGGCTTCTGGCAGAAGGACCTTCCGGCCGGGCTTGCGCACTTCCTGGACAAGTAAAGCTGCCGCGATAATAACTTCATACAGTCAGTTCTGTTACAGGGAATGAACACGCTAGACCACTTGAGGTCCAGCGTTTTTGGACAGTCAGCTGTAAGAGTTGCCACCGTGCCTATCTAGTTTAAAATCGCTTCTGTTTCGCACTAACGATCGCTATTGTGCCAATCTGATCATTTTCGAGTAGAAAAGCTCCTACGGTTTCATTAACCTCTTGAACAACCGTTAGAACGCCGATCAGCCTTCAATTGCACCAATATCCATTGTAGCAACCTTTACCACACTGTAACCGCATTGCCCAGTAACCTGCATTGCGCCTTATAAAAAGAACCCCCGACATCCATTATGTCGGGGGTTCGACTTGCTAACCAGCCAGGTCCTGCTTGATCTGCGCAAGCAGGCGGTCAGAGCCGGTTGAGATGAGTTCGTACACCTCTTCGAAGTTGCCCGTGTAGTACGGGTCAGGAACATCCGTCGTTCCGGCCTCGGGCACGAGGTCGAGCAGCTTGAACAACTTCGCCTCACCATGTTCGCTTGTAGCGAGCTCTTGGCGGATCGCATCAACGTTGCGCTCATTGCTGTTATCCATGCACACAATGTAATCGAAATCGGAGAAGTCTCGTCCCGTAACTTGTCTAGCACGCATGCCCTCATAAGAGATCCCTCTCGAATCGAGCAGCTTACGAGTGCCTTCATGAGGCGGCTTGCCGATATGCCAATCTCCCGTGCCGGCAGAATCAATACGAATCTCTCCGCTTAGTCCTGCTTCTTCAACCTTGCGTCTGAATACCGCCTCTGCCATCGGTGAACGGCAAATGTTGCCCAAACAAACGAATAGTACGTGTTTCAACGATTCCACCATCCTTTTCTAACCAAAGCGCCAAACGGATTGCCTAACGCAGGTTTGATCTTCGCAGCAGTCTTAAGCTCTACTGGAGCATCCATCTGCTTCTCTGTCGTAGCCCGCTCTGTTTGCGGTTGCGATTGTGGCTGCTCCGGACGGTCGTAGACCGATTGCGCGAATGCATGTTTCAGCGAGCGGCGCGGCAGGCGCCAGTGGAAGTGTACCGACAGCATCCGAAGAATAATAATGATAGCAAACAACGTTAACAGCTCAATCGTTGACTCGAACCATTTGTTATAAATGCATAGACCCGCGAGCATCGCCCACACGGCATAAATCTCGTCGCGAAGGACGAGCGGCTTGCGCCCAGCAAGCACGTCGCGGATAATACCGCCGCCAATACCTGTCAGCATCGCTGCAACCAAAACCGCGCTTACCGGATGACCGATCTGCGTTGCATACAACGCACCTTGAATAGCGAATGCAGATAAACCAATCGCATCGAAGAACGCTTCGCTTCTCCGCCAACGATTCAGCCAAGAAATGGGCAAGATGAATGCAATCGTCATCGAGATGAGTGCAATCTTGAACAGCTCCCCTTGACTCCATAAGGTTGATACAGGAATGCCGATTAGTACGTTACGCACCACACCACCGCCAAAAGCCGTTACGAGACCAAGCACGAACACGCCGAGAATATCGTACTCTTCCTCCATCGCGACGATGGCGCCGCTGACCGCGAACGCAATCGTACCAATAATACTGAACACGCCAAAAATGTCCATGTCCACTTCCGCTCTCATTGCCTCCGATTCTGTTCGACCGACGTGCACTAGTCGGTGTCGTCCAAAGATCATTGTAAACGCGTCCTAGCGACAGCGCAAGACGACAATTTCCGTAAATCATAGCGTTTATTTCACGTCATTAAGTAGAAGCGTTAAATATTGACTGTCATACCGGTCCGTGCGAACTGTACACCTTCTGGCAATCCATAGTCCCGCCTCAGATCAAGGTCATGCGACATATGGGTAAACACGGTCCGCTTCGGCGTAAGCTCCGCGAGCAATACGAGCGCTTCCTTCACATCATAAACCGATCGAGTGTCGAATGGATAAGGCTCTTCATAGAAGCTCGTTCCAAGGATCAACAAATCCAAACCATACAACGGCTCACGCTGCTCTTCCGTCAGCGCAATCGCATCCGAGCAATAAGCCCATGCGCGGCCCGTCGCATTATGGTCGAACCGATAGGCATAGGAATAGCCGTTCTTCCCGTGACACACCTTCCACGTTTTCACCTGCCAGCCGCCAAACGTTAATCCATCGTCAGCCTTGCGAAAATCAATTTGTTTGTTCAGCCAGGGGAACCGACTGTTAATCTCATTAATCACCTCGGCAGGCGAATAAGCTTCTCCTTGCTGCTCCAACCAGCGGCACGCATCCGCCCACTCAACCAATCCGCCGATATGGTCAAAGTGAGCATGCGTAATGAGCATCCGCTCTGGCGCCCTAACGCCTGCCGCTTCCATCTGACGTCCCCAGTCCGGACCGCAGTCAATCCACATCTGACCGAGCTCACCGAGCTCCTCGTCTTCAATCTGAAGCACGGAGCGAAATCTGCGATTCTCGCCAGTTAAACGAGCCTCATTACATACCTCACAGTCGCAGTAAACGCGAGGAACGCCCATGGAATCTCCTGTACCGCGAAAAGTCAACCTTGTCATGCGCAAACTTCCTCTCATTTGCTCTCATTATGCTCATATGAACATGAGAATTTTCTCACTGAACTTTCATAAAACGCCGTAAACCGTGTAGTAGCCCCACTTTCCGCGTTCCGTGGAAAACGTTAGGAGATGAAGGCTGTGTTATAGTTAATCCAGCAAATGCTTAGTCTAACGGTGGAGGGACAACATGAAAACAAACAAACCATGGCTGAAGACTATCGTCAGCGTTGTGCTGGGTGCAACTATTGGCTTATCCTCATTAGGGCTCGGATTTACAGGTCAAGCATCAGCAGCAACACCTAAAGCGGAAGAAGTATTGTCGACTGGTAAAGATTATCTTGGTATCCCATACCGCTTCGGCGCTCCGAGCGGTGCCACATATGCATTCGATTGCTCCTCGTTTACGCAATACATATTCAAGGAGAACGGAATTACACTTCCACGTACGTCCAAAGAACAAGCGACTGAAGGCACGAAGGTAGCGAAAGGTTATCTGAGCAAGGGCGATCTTGTCTTCTTCAGCTCAGACAGCAGCTCGAATGTCGCTCATGTTGCCATTTACGCGGGCAACAACAAGATTCTGCATGCTGCAACAAGCTCCGGCGTTACGATCTCGAACCTCACTTCGACCTATTGGACGAAGAACTATATTACTGCGCGTCGAGTCATCAAGTAATCGCGCTCCATCCCAAGCAAGAACGGCAAACACGCTTCATGCATCAGCATGCGGGTCCGAGGTTTGTCGTTTTTTTTTGTATAACCATGCCTTATAGAGGTTGTTCAAAAAGTCATCTTGATCACGAAGAGAGTCAGGAAGCCTTTTCGACGTCGAAGCTTGCGTTCACCTTCGGAGAATCTTCTCAGCGGACGAAAACCCGACTTTTTGAACACGCGCTAGCAGCAGCTCCAACCTTACTTTATTACATATAGCCTTCACATGATAAAGACTCTGCCCGCCCATTTGGTCTCATCCGAATAGGTAAGCAGAGCCTCTAGTCCACAACAACAATATACTATCCTTTGCGTTGCGGGAATTGCAGCATGATCGTCGTTCCGTGTCCTGGTTTACTCATCACATCAATCTGCCCCTCGTGCAGATCGACGATACGTTTCGCAATCGACAAGCCGAGACCGACCCCGCCTGTCGCGCGGCTGCGAGCGCCATCGACACGATAGAACCGCTCGAACAAATACGGAATTTCGTTCTCTGGAATGCCGATCCCTTTGTCCGTCACGTATACACGAACCGTCTGCTTCACAGAGCTTACGGTGACGTCGATCGTGTCTTTACTATATTTGATTGCGTTATCGATCAGAATAACGAACAATTGACGGATCTTATCCCGATCACCCTTCATGAACACGCTGCCGCTCGCTGCATTCACTCTTACCGTCCGGTTGAAGGTGACATGCATCATCTCGGACAGCTCGTCCACAATCGGCACAAGGTCGAACGACTCCAAGTTCAGCCAATCTTCCTGCTCTGCATCAGCAAGCGTAAGCATGGACTTCGTCAAGTTCTGCAGCCGTTCTACTTCCCGCGCAATCGATTCAATCGCTTCATCTCGCACAGCGGCATCATCTCTGCCCCAGCGCTTCAGCATCCCGGCGTAACTGCCGATAACCGTAAGCGGCGTCTTCAGCTCATGCGAGGCATCGGCAACGAACTGCTTCTGACGAGCGAAGGTTCGATCAAGCCGCTCGATCATCTGGTTGAACGCCCGTACCAACTGCTGCATCTCGGCTGAATCGTCTTCGGGTTTGGATTCGATTTTGCGCAGCTTGCCGCTTCGGTCAATCTCACGCATGGTTGATACCATCTGCTGAATAGGAGAGGTCAACCGTGAAGTGAACCAATACGTACCGAATATGGCGAACAGTATCGCGCCGGCACTCGTGACGGCGAGAGCGACAACGAGAATTTGCAAATACGTATCGAGCGTATTCATCTTACGCATAATTTCCATGCTCGCGACCTGAATCGGTCCTTCATATAGCGGTACACGCATGTACAGCACTCTCTTGCCGCCAATCGTCATGAGACCCGAATCATGCGAACGGTAATAGACCGCCGGCTGACTGAGCAGCTCCTTGTCCGAGCCTTCCTCGCTCCAAATTTCGCCCGACGGCGACACGATGCGAATGAGCTCGTTGACGTTATAGAAATCGTTGAGCAGCCCGGGATTCTTATAGGTCGCCAACTGTTGAGGATGCGTATTCTCCAGCAGCAGCTTCACCTTATCGGTCAGCGACTGCTCTTCGCTGCGAGTCGTAATATTAATAACGAACAAGTACACGAAGATGTTGAATAGCAGCAGAATGAAGATAATCCAGAAAATCGTGAATAACGTATATCGTTTGCGAAGCGTCATCCATTCGGCTCCTTCAGCATATAGCCTACACCGCGGACGGTATGGATGAGCTTATAGCGGAACCCTTTGTCGATTTTCTGCCGCAAGTATCGGATATACACATCGACCAAGTTCGTCTCGCCGATGAAATCGTAGCCCCATACCTCGGACAAAATATCCTCACGCGACTTCTCCTCATTCTTATGCTCGGCCAAATAGACAAGCAGCTCGAATTCGCGCGGCGTCAAATCGACTGCCAGTTCCTTGCGGAAAACCTTCCGCGTGCGAAGCTCGATCGTCAGGTCGCCGACCTTGATAAGGTCGGACCCTTCAACTTCCTTCGAGTGCTGCGCGAATATGCGAAGGATGTTCCGAACGCGCGCAAGCAGCTCTTCCATCGCGAACGGCTTCGTGACGTAGTCGCTTGCCCCATGCTCGAAGCCGCTTACTTTATCGGGAACGGTATCTCTTGCTGTCAGCAGAATGACGGGAACAGTGTTCCCGCCCTGCCGCAGACGACGAAGAACCTCGATCCCATTCAAGCCGGGAAGCATCACATCGAGCAGCACCAAATCCCAATTGCCGGTTTGTGCCATTTCGAGTCCGGTTCGGCCATCGCCAGCGACTCCTACCGTATAACTCTCATGCTCCAGCTCCAGCTGAAGGACACGCGATATGCCTTCTTCGTCTTCAATAACCAGAATTCGTTCATTCAAGTAAGCTTCACCTGCTCTCTGTTCTCTGAGGTTTATCGCGCAATTATACAATTAGTATGCCTTAATGCGGCTGAAGCGACCACGATTCGACATCCCAAGTTTTCGTGACCCAATCTTCATAGAAGTCAGGTTCATGGGAAACGAGGATGACAGTGCCTTTGAATTCCTTCAGCGCGCGCTTCAATTCTTCCTTCGCCACAACGTCCAAGTGGTTCGTCGGTTCGTCGAACAGAATCCAGTTGCTCTCGCGCATCATCAGCTTGCACAGACGAACTTTCGCCTGCTCGCCACCGCTGAGCTGATTGAGCGAACGTGTGATGTGCTCGTTCTTAAGACCGCAGCGTGCAAGTGCAGCACGTACTTCGTGTTGGTTCAAGTTCGAGAACTCGTTCCATACATCGTCAAGCGGCGTAATGCCTGGAGCTTTCACTTCTTGGGCAAAATAAGCCGGGTGCAGGAAGTCGCCGCGGTACGTCTTGCCTTCGAGCGGTTCGATGACGCCAAGAATCGTCTTCAGCAGCGTCGACTTGCCGACGCCGTTGCAGCCAACGATCGCGACCTTGTCGCCGCGCTCGATCAGCACATCCATCTTCGGCAGCAGCGGACGATCATAGCCGATCGACAATCCTTTGGCCTCGAATACGGTCTTGCCGCTCGTGCGAGCTTCCTTGAAGCCGAACGTCGGCTTCTGCGCTTCTTCCGGTTTATCAATCCGCTCAATGCGGTCCAACTGCTTCTCACGAGACTTCGCGCGGCCGGATGTCGAATAGCGGGCTTTATTGCGCTGAATAAAGTCCTCCTGTTTCTTAATAAACTCCTGCTGCTTCTCGTAAGCATCAATATGTTGATTTTTATTAATATCGGCCATTTGGAGGAATTTCTCGTAGTTGCCCGAATAACGCGTCAAACGTGCGAATTCGAGGTGGTAAACAACGTCAACCACCGCATTCATGAAGCTCGTTTCATGGGAAATAAGCATGAATGCGTATGGATAGTTCTGCAGATAGTTCGTCAGCCACGTAATATGCTCTTCGTCCAAATAGTTGGTAGGCTCGTCGAGCAGCAGAACGGTCGGCTTCTCAAGCAGCAGCTTCGCCAGCAATACCTTCGTGCGCTGACCGCCGGACAACGCAGAAACATCGCGATCCAATCCGATCGCATTAAGACCGAGGCCATTAGCCATCTCTTCTACCTTCACGTCCAGCATATAGAAGTCGCCGATATCCAGCGCTTCTTGAATTTCGCCCATGCGCTCCAGGAGCTGCTCCAATGTATCCGGATCTGCGTCGGCCATCTGACCGGCGATATCATTCAGTTCTTGTTCCAGCTCGAGCAGCGGAAGGAATGCATCCTTCAGCACATCGCGAATCGTCTTCCCTGGCGTCAGCTTCGTATGCTGGTCCAAATAACCGTAACGGACCTTCGGCGTCCACTCCACGCGGCCGCTATCCTTCAGGAGCGATCCCGTTAAAATATTCATCATTGTCGATTTGCCTGTGCCATTCGCTCCGACAAGTCCGACATGTTCTCCAGCAAGCAGCCGGAAAGACACGTTCTTGAATAGCGTCCGATCTCCAAAATTATGCGACAAATCTTCGACAGTCAATAAACTCATGTATTAAACTCCGTTTCTTCATCTAATATGGTTGTAAAAATGCGCCTTGAAGCATGCATGCGCCGGACTTATTGTACCATATCGAAGCAACGTTGTGGATGACCAAATGCCGCAGATGCTGTCATTTCTCGCCGATTATGACACGAATCGCTTGCTGTAAGGAAGCGGTCAATGCTCGACGATACGCAGGTACATCCGTTACCCATCGCCCATCCCACAGCAGTTTTATCCATTCCTCATGTGGAATGCAGGGCACCGAAGCCGCTGGCTGCTCGGGAAACATCGCCAGCCATTCCGTTCGCGCAGCGAACTTCACATCCTTATTCGCAACCCATAATACCTTCGCCCCATCTTCGCGAGCAGCAGCCAATTCGTTCATCAACTGGCGCATCCGAACTGCGGACCATTTGGCCGGATTCGGATCGGCAACAATGATTATAGTAGAAGCTTTGCCCAGCCATCCAAGATTACTTCGCTCATGCCAGTCCGATGACAGATCAAGCAGCGACTTACGTATACTCGAGGACTGCTCTACGAGCAGACGAAACGAAGCCTCCTCATCCGCATGGGAGGGCGGCCTATCCGGCGATTGGCAGTACCAATCCAGTCTCGGCTGCTCCATTCGATAATACACGCCATCCGAAGCAGGATGAACAGTCCCTCCATCTCGAGTGCCATTCAGCCATGCATGCCACTCTGGCCTGCTGCCTGTCGATTCGATCGCGGAGACAGCCGTACCGCTGCCTGCCAACAAACGAGCTAACGTCATCGTCACGAAGGTAGCGCCCGCTCCCGGTGCAGACGATAGAACGACCGATAGATTGGGCAGCCTCCTGCTGTGATTACGGCCTCCCAGCATTCGATTCATCGATCGTCCGATCGGCATCGCATCCGTAAGCGCCTCTTCAACCTGTCGCATCGCAGCAAATCGCATGGATGGATTCGCAAGCAGCATTCGCTGAACCGCTGCGAGCAATGACGGCGGAACATCAAGTTCAAGGTCTGACGATTCGAATAACTGGCGTGTATTCCCCGCTGCATATGTAATTCCGCCGCTCAGGAGGAAATACAGCAGTGCGCCAAGCCCGTAAACATCGGTACGTGCATCACTCTGACTGCCTCCCTCCTGTTCTGGCGCAGCGAAGCCAGGAGTGCCGAGCAATACGGTATCGAACCGCCCCCCTTCTTTATAGAAGCGGGCAATCCCAAAATCTATCAATCGAACATGTCCATGCTTATCTATCATGACATTCGATGGTTTCAGGTCGCGATGAATGATCTGCGGCGTCTGTTCATGGAGATAAGAGAGTGCGTCGCATAACTGAATCCCGATGGAGACGATTTCCTCGACCGGCATTCGTCCTTGATAACGACTGAGCCGCTGCGCGACGGTTTCGCCGTGGACATAGTCCATCACGACATATTCAAACCCCATATGATCCGGAGGAAAATAGTCGACGATTTGAGGCACGTTCGGGTGGCTCAGCCTCATCAGCATGCGCGCCTCTTCGGCGCACTGGTCATAGTCGAACCCGTGCCGGCCTGCCGCCTTGACAGCGCGAAGCTTGCCCTGCAGACGCGTATCCTCCGCCGCATAGACGACACCCATCCCGCCTTGACCAATAATGCCCGCAATTCGATATCGGCCCCCGATCATCATGCCCGCTTCCAATGTTCGGTCGCCCATGCCAACTTGCATCGTGGATTGATCTTGTTCCATGCCCACCATTCAACCTCCTTATTGAAACAAGAAAAATCCCGGCATATTACGCAGCCCACTGCGCAGTATACCGGGATTCTTTCCCGTCACGTTCGATTCAATTATGGGTTTATTATACGAGTGATTCAACCTCTACGCAAGCCATTACGAACGCGCCAACGCCATGTAGATCATTCTCGCTTGTGGGCCGCGTTACATAGTTGTTGTAATCGCCAGCCGAAGTGCCGATGCAGATGCCGGATAACACGAACTGTCCAGCCTCATCTGTCTTTACGAAATCGAACAAGCCATAATACCCTCGCACTGCCGCTTCCGCGCAGCTGTCTGGCACGATGCCCAGCTTAACGGCTTTGGCGATAGCGTAGATGAATAAACAAGAACAGGAAGTTTCCAGCCAATTGTCATGAAGGTGGCCTTTATCCACGACTTGGAACCATAATCCGCTGTTCGGATCTTGGAATTGAATGATCGACCGAACGAAGCGAGCAAGCGCTTGGGACAGCTCTGCCCGTCCAGCATGACCTTCAGGCAGGCAATCGATAAACTGGGATAGTGCAAGCCCATACCAACCCAACGATCGTCCCCACAATTCCGGCGAGCAGCCGGTGTCCGAGTCCGCCCATGACATGCTGCGAGACTCGTCCCAAGCGTGGAACAGCAGGCCCGTACGTTCGTCTGACATGAAGCGCCGCATGAGCCGTTCCTGATGAAGCACCATATCGCGCAGCTCATGGTCACCGAACGCGTTCGCATACTTAAGCGCGAACACCCCGCCCATATAGAGGCCGTCCAGCCACATTTGATAAGGATATTTGTCCTTATGCCAGAAGCCGCCCTCGGAGTTGCGATTCAACGTATCGAATAAACGGCGAAGCTTGCCGGCAGCTGCTCGATATTTGCCTCCCCCGCCTACTCTGGCATCGAGATCGAACAACAGCAATCCAGCCTGGATCGCATCCAGCTCATCGCGAGCGAAATACAGGTTTCCGTTCGCATCTACCAGCTCGTCGACATAGCCCTGGATGTAGCGCGAGTACCGCTCCTCCGAAACTGCTCTTGCGAGCATCTCCATCCCGCACAGAAATACGCCCTGGTGGTAATGCCAGCGATGCGCTGGCGGCAGCTCGATTGGCGCATAGCGGCTTATGATCGAATCGCAAGCCGTCGCCGCCCAAACAAGCGGTCGCATCTCATTTGGTCTATTCATAGAAGTTCCTCTCCATCTCTCGTTATCCTTTAATTGAACCTACCAGTGCGCCCTTCGCAAAATGCTTCTGCAAGAACGGGTAAACGATCAGAATCGGCAGCGTCGAGACGACGATAACGGCCATCTTCACCGCTTGATCCGGCGGCGGAACGGTACTGTCAAGGCTCGCATCGGATTCGAAGCCGCTTGCGAGAACGACGATCTGACGAAGCAGTACCTGGATCGGCCATTTGTCGCTATCGGACAGATAGAATATCGCGTTCGAATACGTATTCCAATACGTTACCGCATAGAAAAGCGAGATCGTAGCCAGCGCCGGCATCGATAACGGCAGTACGATGCGGAACAACGTGCCGAAATCGCTGCATCCATCGATGCGAGCGGATTCCTCCAGCCCGTCGGGGATATTCTGGAAGAAGCTGCGCAGAATGATCATATTGAACGCACTGATCGCAGCGGGCAGAATCAACGATGCGTAGCTGTTGATGAGCCCAAGATTTTTGACAACGATAAAGGTTGGAATAAGACCGCCATGGAACAACATCGTAATGACGACGAAGAGGTTAAGAAAACGGCGGCCGTCAAGGTCCTTGCGTGCGAGACCATATGCCATAAGCGATGTCAGGAGCATACTGAACAATGTACCGAATAACGTGATGCCGACGGATACAGCCATTGCCCGCATTATCGTATTGGTCGAGAAAATAAACGTGTACGCATCAAAGCTCCACTGCGTCGGGATCAGAACGAATCGCTTCGCCGCAAGCTCCGCATTCGTTGTGAATGAGCCTGCCACGATATGGATGAACGGCAGTATCGTGATAAGTGCGATCACGGTGAGCAGCAAATAGTTGATCGCATTGAACATTCGGTTGCCGAACGTCCGATCTTCCACCATGATGGTTGCCTCCTTATTAAATAATAACGATTAATAGATACCCTCTTCGCCCATACGCTTCGCAAGGCGATTCGCGAACAGCACAAGTACCAGTCCGATAACGGATTTGAATAGTCCGATAGCTGCGCTGTAGCTGAATTGTCCTTGCCGCAAACCCGCCGTATACACATACGTATCAATGATCTCTGCCACATCACGGTTCATCGAGTTAAGCAGCAGATAGACATGTTCGAAGCCAAGTTCCAGCACATCGCCAATCTTCAGAATGAGCAGTACGACGATGACGCTGCGGATCGATGGAAGCGTGACATGCCACATTTGGCGAAGCCGTCCGGCACCGTCCATACGCGCCGCTTCGTACAGCTGCGGATCGATAGATGCGATCGCCGCCAGGTAGATAATCGTTCCCCATCCGGCTTCACGCCATATGACCTGAAGGATATAGACCGGGCGGAACCAGTCGGGACTAAGCAGGAAGTTGATTTTGTTGAAGCCGAAATATTCGAGCAAGGAGTTGATAATGCCGCCGTCCATCGTCAGCATGACGAAGCTGATCGAAACGATAATAACCCATGACATGAAGTGCGGCAGATAAACGAGCGTCTGGAACGTCCGTTTAAATATCGAGAGTCGAACCTCATTCAGCATCAAAGATAAGATGATCGGTATCGGGAAGAAGAAGACTAGATTCAGTGCAAACAAGGTCAGCGTATTGCCCAAAATGTTCAGAAAATCAGGCTCAGTGAAAAGTCTGCGGAAGTGCTCGAGTCCAACCCATTCGCTGCCTGTAATCCCTTTGCCGGGATAAGGCTTATAATCCTCGAAGGCGATAATGAGGCCGAACATCGGGAAGTATTTGAAAATAAGAAAATACAAGACACCAGGCGCGATCATGACGTAGAGCCACTTGTTACGCCATACACGCTTGGCAAGCGCATGTTCGCGGCGAGGCATCGGCTTCATCTCTGACATCTCAACGACTTGTTCCATGCTGATCCCCCTCTTACGTTGTTTCGCTTGCGATCGGGGCTGTCCGAAGCCGAACAGCCCGTCGATTTTTAATCATTGATACTCATTTGTTATAAGCACGAACTGAATGAGATCACTTTTTGTTCGATGCGTTGTACTCGTCGATCATTGCTTGGCCGCCGCGGCTCTTCCAATCTTCGATCGCTTTCTCGAAGCCGGCTTGATCGATCTGGCCATACATGTACTTGTAAGTTGCGTCCGTAATGATTTCTTGCAGCTGGCCGCCTTTCTCAGCGAATGTAGCCGAATCAAGCGCTGCCGTCGGGTCAGCAATTGCGATTTTCTCATTGGCTGGAATCAGCTCCGAATCCGCATGGATACGTGCTGGCAGCGTGTTGAGCGGCTGGTACATGCCGTTCGTCTCAGGCTCGCCGATTACGCTGTCTTTGTAGCCTTTAACTTCGCGTTCGACCTTCTCTTTGTCATCGGCAACCTTCGCTTTGCCGTCTTGAACGGTGTAGTGAACGCCTTCGATGCCCCAGTACATGACGTTCGCTACTTCTGGCGTCATCATTTTGTCGAAGAACCCGAGAATCTTCTTCAGTTCGGCTTCGTCTTTGATCGCCGATTTCGGGAACAGAACGACGTTGTTGTAGCCAGGGATCGACCAAGTCGATTGTTGACCTTCAGGTCCTTTGATCAACGCCGCAGTTTCCACGACTGCTGTTGGGACGTTCTTGATCAGGTCCTTATTGAGCGAATCGACGTCCTGCATGCTGCCGATGTATACGCCAGCTTTGCCGCTCGTGAACAAGCTCGTTTGGTCTGTTTTACTTGTTGCGAGGAAGTCTTGGTTCATCAGCTTCTCGTCATGAATTTTCTTAATGTAATCCATCGCCTGGACGTATTGCGGGAACATGAATTCCGGCAGCAGCTGGCCGTCTTTGTCGCCCCAGTTGTTCGGCGTACCGAACCAGGAAGCAACGGTTTTGAATGCGCCGTAGATCAGGTCATTACGATCCGCCAAACCCATCGTATCGTTATTGCCGTTCTTGTCAGGGTCGCCTTCCGTAAACGCCTTCATCATGTTGTACAGATCTTCCGTTGTTTCAGGCGCTTTCAAACCGAGTGCATCTGCCCAGTCTTTGCGATAAATGATGCCTTGGCGAGCAAGCGGACGTCCGATATAAAGCGAGTACAGCTTGTCGTCCACCTTCGTATTATTCAGAATTTCCGGTTTCAGCTTATTCAGGTTCGGGAATTCGCCGAGCAGCGGTCCGATCTCCCAGAACTGACCGTCCTTGATCGCTTCCTTCATCGACATGAACGTCGCTTGGTTCTTCAAATAAGTAACTTGCGGCAGCGAACCCGTTGCGAACGTTGCCGTCAGCTTCTCTTCATACGTATCAGCCGGGAAGAATTGATACGTCAGCTTTGTGTTTGTCAGCTTCTCCACTTCATTCTTAATGACATCTGGCGGCGTCTCTGCGATGTTGAGCGGCAGCATAATTGTAATCGGGAACGGCTCTTCCGCTTTCGGCGTGTCTGTTGTTTGTTCGGTCTGCGTTGTTTCGGTCTTCGTCGTACCTTGCGTCTCATCGCTTGGCTTGTCTTCCGTTTTACTGGAGCACGCTGTCATGAATACGCTGATGGACAGCATTGCGCTCATCATAATGGACAAAGATTTTCTCTTCATTGCGCTTAGACCTCCGAATTTGTTTGTGGTTGGTTGCAAGGTCTACGATAAAGGATGGTTGCGGTTACCGAAACAATCATTAGCTCATAAAGCCTGTAACGGCGCGGATTGTGAGCTAATGAGCATTGGTGTAATGACGCGGAATTAAGTTGCTCTTCATGGAAAAACCCCCGCTGTGCATCCGCACAACAGGGGTTCATCTCGTTCTTATTGCATGCCTTCATACTGTTCCTGCAGCTCATCGATGACCTTCGTCCCGCCGCTGCGCTTCCATTTGTCCACCTCATTCTTAAAGCCTTCTAGGTCGATCTGACCAAGCATATAGTTATAGGTCGCCTCCGTAATGATATTGTTTAATTCCTGTCCATGCTCATCGTATGTCTTCGAGTGCAAGCTAACCGATGGATCTTTGACTAGAAATTTCTCATTATCTGCTACTAGCCGATCAGCCAACTCCGTTAACGGTTCCTTCTGTGCCGCCTTCATGACGTTAGGATTACTAAGATCTGCAATCATGAGCGTATAAAGCGCGTTAACCTCACTAATCCTCAGCTCACTTGTAGACTCAGGTAAATAAGCCATCCCGCTTCGCTCTTCATAGTGTCGGCCTTCCAGACCATACAACATCATGTTCGCTACATCCTTCTCCATCGAACGGTCGAAGTACGCCAGCATCTCCCGCAGTTCATCCTCCGTCTTAATTGCTTTCTTGGAGAACAAATACAAACCATTGTAATTCGGCATCGACCAGATCCGATAGCCCTGCGGTCCTTCGATCCGATTCACGAGTGTGAAGGTTGCTTTCGGATTGACCGCTACTGTTTCCGTCGACAGGCGCTGCGCATCCGATATACTGCCGATATAGACGCCGGCTTTTCCTGTGATCAGCAGGTTGCGCTGAATATCTTTGCTCGTCACTGCAAAATCGGAGTTGATCAGCTTCTCCTCATACAGTTTGCGCATGAAATCCATCGTGTCGACGTAAGCCTGTGTCTCGAAATCCGCTGCGAACTTCCCATCCTGCAGCTGCCAATTGTTCGGCGCGCCGAAGTAAGAACCCAACGTTTTGAATGCGCCATACACCAGATCATTCCGATCTGCTAGTCCAATTGTATTCTTGACCCCATCGCCATCAGGATCGTTATACGTAAATTGCCGAATCACCTCATACAGCTCATCGATGGTCGTCGGCGGCTTCAGATGAAGGTGTTCCAGCCAATCTTGGCGAATAATAATACCTTGCCGCGATGAAGGTCGTTCCGTATATAAGCCGTAGATATGACCATCAACGGAAGCTTGCTTCATGATATTATGGTCCAAATGACGCAGGTTCTCGAATTCATCCAAGTAAGGACCAATATCCCAGAACACGCCTGAACGCATTGTATCGGCCATGTAGATATAGTCGGTGAATTTCACGAAAGTTGCTTTTTTCAGCGAGTTCGTTGTCAGCGCTGCGACCATTTTGTCCGAATACACGCCGTCCGGCACCCATGTGATTTCAACGTTGGTATTGGTTTGTTGCTCGATGCGGTCGATTATATCATTACTCGGCGGGCTTGGAAAATGGAGCGGCGCCATGATCGAAATTGTCGGTCGATCCTCCGCTGCTGAAGCGGTTGGGGCATTGCCTTGGCCCATTGCACAGCCTGTTGAAACCAGCAAGAGACTAGCCGAGCAGACGGTTAGCACTGCCTGATTGCGCGCCTGGTTCCAGCGAATCCGTCTGATTCGTCCTAATTCCCCCTTGTTCCAGGAGACAAATGCTGGCATAATTTTATTAATGTCATTCACAAATGGATAAATTTCGGACTGCATATCTGACCATTTTCTAGACAAGGTGCTGATGAACTTGAAATCGCTTACTTTTCTGAGCAAGCTGACGATATACGGTTTTCTGTTAAGTACACTACCGGTATTATTCATTGGCATCTTCTCCTACTTCACATCGTCGAATGAAATTCAGTCTCATGTGAATCGTGGCAAGCAGCAGCTCATTCGTCAAATCAACTCCAATGTAGAGCAAAAGCTAATGACTGTCAACCAAACACTAAATCAGGTTATTCATTCCACCGTCTTCCAGAAGGCGATGAAGCAGAAGATGACCGAAAGCGATTTTGCCCTGTATAACGACCTTCAGAATGAAATTCGGTACATGCAGTCGTTCGACACGAAGGTCGAGGACGTCATTCTTATGAACGAACGCTACAACTGGATGGTGAAGAACTCCGGGCTGTATCCGTTCGAGCAGTATAACCATTATCCTGAGTTGTCAGGACTCCTTCATAGCAGTGACGATACCGATTGGAAGCTGACGCCAACCACATGGTTCTACAGCGAAGAAAACACGAATATGGCTTCTTGTGATTACAGCATCAGTCTAATCAAGAAATGGCCGTCTGCCGGCCTCGAGCATTATGGTGCCGCAATTGCCAACATTCCGGTATGCAGCCTGCAGCAAATGGTGCAGCTTGATGATGAGGCGGATGCATCGGACAGCATTATTATTATCGACAGCAAAGGCCTTCTGCTGCTGCATCCTGATCCAAAGCTGATCGGCCACCCTGCCGCGGATGCAGGCTTGGCGGACTTTGCTAAGTGGAATGCAGCAGACGGGCAGCTTCGCTTGATGCTGAGCGGAAGCAATTTTGCCATAACGTATCATCGCTCGGATTTGAACAATTGGACCTACCTGTCCGCAACATCGATTGCCAGTCTGACCAGCGAATCGAACAAAATCGGTATGTACACCGCAACTGTCTGCTTCATCATGCTCATCATCTCGATTATCGTTGCTTGGCTAAGCTCTCGCCGCATGTACTCGCCGATCGAGCGGCTGCTGACGCAGCTTCGTCTTCGTTCGAATGACATGTCTTCCGGCCGCCGCCTTGCGAATGAGTTCCAGGTCATCGGCGAGCATATGCACCATTTGTTCCAATCGAATGAACGACTGCAGGATGAGGCGAATCAGCATCTCCAGCAAGTGAAGCTGTTTGACTTGATGCGGGCTTACCAAGGGGCGATTAAGCAAAGCGAAGTCGAGGAGCGGCTTATCCGATTCGGATATGGACTGCAGTTATCCCAATGGAAAACCATGGTCGTTATGAACGTTCAGATCGACTCCATAGACGGTACGCGGTATAAGAAGAGCGACATGGAGCTGCTGCAGTTCGCCGTTCACAATATGCTGCAAGAGCTTATCCCTGCCGATGATCGACTCGATCCCGTCTTTATCGATGGAACGATCGTTACGCTTGTTGGCAGTGAGACGGAACAATTGAAGTTGTTCAAGGACAGTCTGAATGACCTTGCGGTACGCGTGCAGGAGCATATTGCGACGGTGCTGAGCTTGAATATTAGTATCGGGCACAGCCTCCCCTTCCACTCGGTCTCGTCGATTGCAGTCGCCTATCGCGAAGGTCTGGAGGCGCTCAAGCATCGGATTCATCTTGGCGAAGGCATTATCGTACCGTATGAAAGCTTCAGCTCGGGTAAGCATTATCTTAACCTAACTTATCCGACGCATCTGGAGAACGAGCTGATGGATGCGATCAAGCTGACTGAACCAGACAAAGCGAAACCGCTGCTGAATCAGTTGATGAAGGCGATCTTCACGATCGAGCTGCCTCCGCAGGAGTATCAGATTCCGATGAGCCGGCTGCTTAACAACCTGTTGATTGTGATGCAGGAATCCGGCATCAGTCTGAAGGCGATCCATCAGGGCAATGACTCTCTGTTCGAGGAAATGCTCGATCTTCATATCGTTGCCGAGATCGAGGATTGGTTCTGGACGACCGTCATCAAGCCGATCATCGGCATTCTGAATGACAGGCAGAACACGCAGTATCATAACCTGTCAGAGAAAATGATCGAGTTAGTGCGCCGCTACTACGACACGGATCTGACGCTCGAGCAATGTGCCGCAACACTGCACTATAACGCTAACTACTTGAGCGGCGTCTTCCGCAAGGAGACGAATTATTCGTTCAGCGAGTACTTAGCGATGTACCGCCTCAATATGGCGAAGAAATGGCTTGCGGAGACGAACATGCCGATCAAGGATATTGCAGCCAAGCTGCAGTATAACAATCCGCAGAACTTTATCCGCTCGTTCCGTAAGGCCGAAGGGATTACGCCGGGGCAGTATAGAGAGAAACATATCGCGGTATAAAATGCATAGAACCTCCCTCGAGGGAAAGGCACTTGTGGCAATTGCCTCTCGAGAACCTGCAAGCGGCTCTTAGGTACGATGTGCCGGGAGTCGCTTGTGTTCTTTACAAAGTAAAAAAGCTGCACAATTTGAAATTGTTCAGCTCCTCTATTTGCTATCATTTACGTCTGAAGGGAACGACGACTCCCATTGTTGCAGCATCCGGTTGCTTTGCCTCTACAGGATATCGCTCATCCATTTCCAATCGATGAATGAAGTGAATCCATATATCTTTGAAGGTGCCGAAATTAACGTATATGCTATCCATGCTGAAAGTCATCTCGTACTTGGAGGATGTTAACTTATTGACATATTTGTACACGTCCACCATGAAAGCTTTAAAACGAATGATGTCTGTTTCAGGTGGAAACAAATTAGCGGTAGGTGTATCTGGGCTTAAATCATCTGGGTTCGTAACCAATTGGTTGTGTTCGACTGCAGAATGAAGAATATGTCTCCAAATCTCTCTACCGTACCGCTGTTGTATCGTCATTGTCATTCGTTCAGCCTCCTGAATTGAATACAAATTATTGAAGATCCGATTTGTTTGGAATTTGCGGTCGAGGACGGGGATTCGCGTGTTTCTCATTCTAATGAAACTGGCTTAACGTCTCAAATCAACTATTCGAATGGCGATCAAGCCGCTTACGGTTTTACGGTGGACGAGGATGTTCGAGCGCTTTATCAGCAATTCATCGACAAGGGGATTCAGGTAGGCAGGTTGTCCGAGTATGCAGGTCTGTCATTCAAGATCTATGATCCGGATGGAAATGCGATTGAGCTGTGGGAAGACTACCCGACAACGTAGTTGATTATTCCCGGTGATGTACATTCAAGGAATGAGAGATGTTACACGCCCCTGCTCTCCTAGGGGAGTCAGGAATAACACCTGTTCTATCCTTCTCAATATATGAAGTGACCTGGTTCTAGGAAGCCATGCAAGACGAACTCAGACATGGTACTTCTCTACAGGCGCATTCAAGACCCACTCCAGCATTTCGATTTTACCTTTAATCGATTCGAATTCGATTCTGTTCTCTTCGCTATGTATATTCTGAAGGAGCTGCTGTAATTGGATGATCATTCGTTTAATCTGATCTTCAGATCTCAGGGTTCTCACCTTCCATCTTGTTGAGGATGATCCAGATGTTCATCAATGTTTTCTTCTTCACGGCTGATGCGAATCTAACATCCGTAAGCCATGCGTCTTCATCGTTAGCGTATTTGCCCACACCTAACAGTTCATCTATAGACATCTCATACAATTCAGAGATTTTAATCAGTATTTCTAAACTCGGCATCCGTTCGCCGCGTTCATAGTTGCTCATTGAGGACGTACCGATATTGAGTTGTTTGCACACTTCAACTGCGGAGAGTCCTTTGTTAAGTCTAACTTGCTTCAATCGCTGCCCTATTTTCTCTGCAAAAGAAAGATTATTATTACCCATAACCAATACCGCTATCCTCCAGCACGATCTAGTCGTATAGTGTATTAGTATTAATCATATCACTTAATGTCCATTAACGTCGAGAAGTCGTTCTGTACAATGTTTATCGTATGCAATCTATTCATGCTAAACGATTTACTCAAGGCGCTTCATGACTTGCTGCCATTGGGGCCGCATTGCCAAAACGATGAATGCCGAAGTCAGTCAAGGTGGAACCAAGGATGGCGTTACGAAGCGGATGAAGGTTAGGCGTGAAGCGAATATCAATATTGAGTTGGATCAACATGTCGAGCGGATTGGTGATGACATCCATCCCGACAGGTGTTACAACCTCTTCGGAAATATAGTAACCAGCACTTTCGTCAAATAGGCGGAATGTCGCTGAGGGCAGCTCGTATCGAAATAAGGCAGCATTCTTGATCCTCTCGTACCAGCCCGTTTCGACCGTCATGACGATGTCTGAGGCCGTGGTGCCGAAGAAACGGACGATATCTTCCTCGGACATATCCCCCGATCGCGTGCAAATAATTCTTGGACAATCTCGCGGGACATAGAAAGTAAATTGATGCTCTTCGTCAATCGCCCATACGACCGGCGGCATGTCCTGCCGCGTCGCCTTCACTCTCGGATAGAAAACTTCAATATCGCTCTCACCGCTAAAATGAAACAGCCGCATTATTGTCCTCCGTGCATTAAAATGGATGGGACAAATACTTCCTAATCATGGAATTGCATTTTAGCATATCGCACCTTACTTCATCAATAAGAATTTGATACTAGAACGAAGTTATCGGTCTGGTAAAATCGTTCTTTCTCGCCGCTATAACAACGACTACTCTTCTGCACGTGCCCACTTCCCCTGCACAAACGAAAGGCGCACCACCATCCGTGGCACGCCTTCCTATTGTTAATATTGTTTCGTCATAAACAACGTAATTTCCTCACGATTGTGGAACAATTGCTTCGCTCGGTGCACGATGAAAGCCGACTCCAGCTTTGCGATTACATCGCGAATCGTCTGCAACGGCTTGCGGTGCATGAGCTTAATCGTAACGATCGCCGTCGCGCCATACGTCAACGACTCGTTCAAATCAAGCACAAGCTTCACCATCTGCATCGGACTCCAACTCATATCGCATACGAGCAGGTCGAATGTGTTCGGCTTGAATTTCACTTCCGAGGCGTTACGCTTCAGATAGGTGAGCTTCGGATGATTACGCAGTGACGGATGCATTGCACCTGGATCAATGGCTGTAACCGATACGCCTCTCTCGAGCAGAAGCGACGTCCATCCTCCCGGTGCTGCGCCAATATCGAGCGCCTCCCGATATTGCGTATAATCCAATCCAAAGGCACGCTCGGCCTCAAGCAGCTTAAACTTCGCGCGCGAGATTTGCTCCTCTTCCCGTTGAAACCGAATCGCGCCGCCAGGCCAGTCCGACATAAGCTCCTCGGGCGTTCCAATCCCCAAAAACAGCTGGTCCTTCACGGCGTAGATGGAGACGATAATCTCGGGTTTACGCTGGTCCGCCGTCGCGCCGACATCACGAAACACGCCGTCAAGCGATGTCTTCGTATCGAAAACGGAGTGCGTGTACGCACATCCTTCTGCTCGACGAACGTGCACGGCAGTCCGTTTGCCCGTAAGCTGAGCGCTGGCTTGACTTACCGCTGCTGCCAGCCAAGGAAGGACTTCTGACTCTTCGACCTCTGACAGAACTAGCGTTCCATCGATTGGCTGAATGTGCCGCAGAAATACTGGCGGTTGCATTTGAAGCTGTCGCAGTGTTTCTTCACGGTCTAACGGACTTTCGATGATGAACGTCTCAGCTGGTGCTAGAATGCGGACAGCTGCGCCTTCGATCGTACGGCGAACTTCCTCCATCGCCAACGGGGCATAACCTGTATTGGATGTTCCGATCCATGTCGTAACCGGCATGGTTTCTGTAACACTGCTCACACTGCGGCTCCCTTCTCCGAAGGCACCACGCGAATCCAAGGGCGCCCATGCTGCCAGTCGACTTCAATCGGAAGCTCATACGCTTCACTCAGAACCGAAGGATGCAGCACTTCTTCCTTCGAACCTGCGGCTGTAATCCGCCCTCCGCTCACAAGCGCGACATGCGTAAATAAAGGCATAATTTCTTCAATATGATGGGTGACGTAGATGACGGTAATATCCCGCTTGCGCAAATTATCCAGATCAACGAGCAGCTTCTCCCGCTCAAACAAGTCGAGACCCGAGCATGGCTCGTCCATAATGAGAAGCTTCGGATCCTGCATCAATGCACGCGCCAGCATAATTTTCTTGCGTTCGCCTTGCGACAAGGTTGCGAGCGGCTGCTCCGCTGTATGCAGCAGGCCTACCTCATCGATTAAGCGAAGAGCCTTCTCCTTCACTTCCGCAGGGATTTCCTGATAGAAACGCAGAAACGCGTATTCTCCGGTTGCGACAACCTCCCACACGGGATCGCGAAGCGTCAGCATCTCCATCAGCGATTGCGAGATATAACCGATCTTCTTACGAACCTCGCGTACATCGCATTCACCGAATCGGTTGCCGAGCACATCAACCGTCCCGCTGGATGGGAATTGATAACCATTCATAAACTCAAGCAGAGTCGTCTTACCTGATCCGTTCCGACCGAGAATGACCCACTGCTCGCCCTTTTGCACATGAAAGTTAACGCCATTTAATATCGTTCGATCACCGCGAATGAACGTAATATCCTGCATATGTATCATCGTCGTTCCCCCTTACATCCGTATCTTCCGCACTTCTACTCTTGCTGCGCGGCCTTCTTCTTCACTTCATCCGACATCGGACCATAATGCAGCTCTGTTGTCATTGGCGCATGCTGTGACAGAAGCCGATACATCTGCATCCGGCCATAATCGCTGGAGGTGTGCAAATACACTTCCTGCGGCCAGATCTGTTGACTGACCATGTATTCTACAACGTCGAGTCCCGTGGGCTCCCCATATCCAAGATCATAGTCGAGCGACAAAACGCCAATCGACAGCTCCTTAAGCATCAGCTTGCATTCATCCGCATTCCGAGCGAGAATGAAGCCTTTGGGACATGCCCGATAATCGTCCAGAAACAGATGATTCATCGCTTCGCTCCCCATTCCTGCATCCGCGTCAACTGACTCGTATGAGAGCCTGTCCCGTCCGTAGGCGTCTCTAATATGAATGGGATATGCGTTAGTAGAGGCTCCGTCAGCATCCAGCGCAATCCTGCTTCTCCGATCCGACCTTCTCCAATGACAGCATGCCGATCCCGTCTCATCCCTGAGTCAAACAAGCTGTCGTTAAAATGAATCGCCGCAATATGCGGCAGCACATCCGTATCTGCGGCCTTGCTCAGCCAAGGTGCTTGAGGCTCGCCGTTCCAACCGCCGCTGGCGAACAGGTGGCATGTATCGAGGCAGAATCCGATCTGTTCCGGCAGCTTGCACAGCTTCCGTATCGTCGCCAGCTCCTCGAACGTTGTTCCCATGAAGGCATGATCGCCTGCTTGATTCTCGATCAGCAGCTTCGTCCTGCCGGACCATCGCGCCGTCACTTCATCGAGTGCAGCGATAATATGCTGATAGCCGACAAGCGGCTCGGGTCCCTTATAGACGCCGAAATGCACAACAACGCCGATTGAGCCGCAGCTCTCAGCGATATCCAGATCGTTCAAGAGTGAATCAACCGTGCGCCGCCGCTGATCCGAATCTTCGGCTGCCAGATTCGTTGGGTACGGCGTATGCGCAATAGACACCAGTCCGTTCTCTGCACAATATGCCGCACACCGCTCCGCATCCGCGCGATCGAACGATTTGACCGACAAGCCACGCGGATTTTTCGGAAAATATTGAAACGACCTCGCCCCTGCCTCCGCCGCTCGAACAGCAGCCGCTCGATAACCTCCACGCGTGCTTACATGGCAGCCGTAGCTCATCTTATGCTTCTGGCTGGCAGGTCGGACAGAAGAACACTTTCTTCGTCGCAACCTCCGCCTGTACAATTGCAGTTCCACACTGCACGCAAGGCTCGCCACCGCGATCATAGACACGGCAGCGCTCATTGTAGCCGCCAGTCAGCGCATCCTCACGGGTGAATGGATCTTCCATATAGCCGCCATAGGCTGTTGCTTCACGCAGTACAGACTGCATCGCACGGAACAGTCTCTCCCAATCCTCCTGCTTGATTGCAGGGATTCGCACATTGGGACGAATCGATGCAGTGAAACAGATCTCATCCGCATAACAGTTGCCGATGCCAGCGATCGTATGCTGGTCGACTAAGGCCGGCTTCAATGCGCCGCGTTTGCCTTTGAACCGTTCCTTGAATTTCTCAACCGTCAGTCTCGTATCCAGCGGCTCTGGACCAAGCTCTTGGAAGCGTTCGATCGCTTCCTTCGCAGTTACTAGATGCACATAGCCAAGGCGCAATCCGATGCCGAACAGCTTCTGTTCGCCGAACGACAGCTCCACTTGAACTGTACGATCAGGACGATCCTCGTCATCTCCAAAGTAGAGGGAACCGCCAAGCATCAAATGAATAATTAATCTCCGTCCATCATCAAGATGAAGCAGCAAATGCTTGCCTCTGCGTTCGACGAACCAGACTACTCGCCCAGTAACCGCTTCAATGAACTGTTCTGGCGGTATATTAATCGTTTTGTCGCGTGTTACGACAGCGCCTGTTATCGTTCTGCCGGCAATTCGCTCCGACAGCAGCTTGCGATAGGTTTCCATTTCAGGCAGCTCCGGCATCCATCATCTTCCTTCCTGTCCGTACGTTTGCTTCTCTTATTGCCTGATTCGTTCCAATATATACGAGCCGAGTGCATCCAAATCCGCGCATACGACATCAGCACGGCAGCCCGCCTTCTCTGCGTACGTTTCCATGTTCTCGGCAGTCGTTAGACCGGTCAGCACAAGCGCCGTTCCGCAGCCAGCTGCTTTGCCAGCACCGATGTCAGTCGCTAGGTTGTCGCCGACGACCCATGTTTCATCTGCACGTGCACCAAGACGCTTAAGCGCATAATTCATTAAGATCGGCGATGGTTTGCCGATTACAGTTGGCGCCTGACCACTGGCTGCTTGAATCATCGCGCCAATCGAGCCAGCGCCAGGAATTAGCCCATGTTCAGAAGGAAGCAGAAGATCTGGATTCGTCATTACGAACTTCGCGCCTTTCAGAAGCTGGTCCACAGCGCCTGCTACCTTCGCATAAGTCAATTCGCGGTCAATTCCCTGCAAGACGATATCTGCGGCATTGTCTACAGGCTCCAAACCTGCTTCCTTCGCCGCTTCACGCAGTCCAGTCTCACCTATGATGTATACTCTCGCTCCGGGATGAATAGAGGCAACATATTCTGCTGCTGCACTTGCTGATGTACAGACGTCTTCTGGCGATGCTGGCAGCCCCATCCCGCGTAGCCGATCAGCGAAAGCGCCTGGCGTAAGAGAAGAATTGTTCGTCACATATCGGAACGGAACGCCGTTATCGATCAACAGCTGCATCAGTCGGTCCGCACCTGGAATCATTACATTGCCATGATAGAGCGTTCCGTCGAGATCGAGCAGAACACCCTTCATCGGTGGTAGTTGTGCTGTCATACCGAACCTTCGCCTGCCTTCGATTGCAGAATGCGGTCGATCCAGCCTTCTACGATAACGCCGTCCTTCAACGTCGGAGCAAGATCAGACCAACGATCGTCCCCTGCAAGACGAAGAATGTAGTGATGCAGCGCGCCAAAATGATTATCAACGGAGAAGCCCATCGTCGATTTCTCATCTGGAATAAGTGCCAAGGACGAAGGCTCAGGCCGCGCCCCTAGGCTGCCTTTCAACAAATGTACAGCCGGAACTGCATCGCGTTCCAGATCGCACGTGATCGAACCGCGCGTACCGACGATTTGAATGTCGAATGCATCCGAGCCTAGTGCAACTCGAGATACTTCCGCCATACCATTAATGCCGGAGGAAGTCGTCAGGTGAATAATTGCCCAATCATCTACGTGAACATCGACCAACTCGCTGCTTCCCGCAGCCGATGGACGACGCTTGACATGCGTATGTACACGGCCTTCTGCATGCTCGATATCTCCGAACCAATAACGGAACAAATCAAGCGCATGCACGCCTAAGTCACTGATCGCGCCGCCGCCAGACATTTTGTTATCCAGCCTCCAGCTGATCGGACGCTCTGGATTCAAGTAGCCGGAACGGCGATAAGCGATTTTACATTGCAAAATATCTCCGACGACCTGCTCGCGCACGAGCTCTCGGATTCGCATCGCTGCTGGATGATAGCGGAATGTAAATGCAAGTTGCTGCATGAGGCCGGATTCATTTACTGCAGCTTCCAACGCCTCAGACTGTAGGAACTGGTCCGTTATCGGCTTCTCGCAATAAATAGCTTTGCCGCCAGCAATAGCTGCTCGTACATCTGCATCATGGCGATTGTTCGGCGAACAAATATCGATAACATCAACTTGCTCGTCAGATGCCGCTTCCTCTACGGTGGACACAACCCGGCGGAAGCCGATTGCTTCTGCTTGTGCACGGTTTGCGTCTGGATTGCGGGTAATAATCGTATCAAGTACAGGCAGCGCCGGTATTTGCTTAATAATCGGCAGCGCACGAAGCGCTGTCATATGTGTCTTCGCTATATTACCGAAGCCGCTGAATGCGAATCGAATCGTTTTCATTGTCATTTCCCCCTGTTGCAGTCACTTCAGCCGTCCTACTAAACGCCTACTAGAGGAAGAACAGCCCTCTGCCACAATACCATAGCAACGCGCTTGTTGCCAAGTTACCCACCTAATTCCTCCCTATGAGGGAGGACTCAAGGGGCGGAGCCCCTTGGACCCCGATTAAGGGGCTTCGCCCCTTGAACCCCGCTAAGTACATTAGGGCTTCGCCCCTGTAACCCATTTAAACCAATTTTCTCTACCCACCTAAATCCTCCCTGCTAGGGAGGACCTCCGGGGTTTTCAACCCCGGGACCCCGGATGGAATAACGTTGGATAGATAGAGACGCGTATCAATTCATGACTGCTAGGACTCGCGTGCCCTTTGGGCACAGCTTACTGTTGTGGTGATTAGTGTGTTTGTCGGTTTTACCTCCCATAAGTGACGATTGAAGGTGCGTTTCTGCACCTACAATCGTCACTTCACCGAGCTTTGGAGCTAGACTAAAAAGTAGACACTCTGCAAGAGCGACCTGATACAATAAATAAAACTAAAA